>JBEBXB010000118.1:0-6838 GCA_040391885.1 Conexibacter woesei
GCCCCGCAGATCACCGAAGAGATGAAGATGGCTGCCGCCCGCGGCATCGCCGACGTGGTCGGAGACGACCTTTCTGAGGATTACATCATCCCCTCGGTCTTCGACCGTGACGTCGCGCCGAGGGTCGCCGAGGCTGTGGTCAACGAGGCCAGGCGCTCCGGCCTCGCCCGTTTCGCCCTGGAGACGGGCGCCTACTCCTCGCTGGGCTAGACAGAGGCGGGGAAGCCAAGTCCAGGCATAGGCCAACCCACGCACCGGCCATGCCCAGCCACGAGGTGACGCGACTTTTGCCCCCTATAGGGGTAAAAGTCGCGTTGCCTCCGGCGGAACTTCCGCTGATGATCGGGTCAGGAGCCGGGTAGGTCTCGGAACCTGATCCGGGGCCGGTCGTGGATCTCACCGAGATCGGCCCACTGGTTCAGGCCCAGGCGGGACAGCGGGCGCAGCCGCTCGACGGCCGGATAGTCGTCGACCATGACCTTCTCGGCAATGGCGAGATGGATGACCTCGCCGAAGACCACGACCGCTTCGCCGAACTCGACGGTCCGCAGCGTCCGGCACTCGATCGCCACCGGCGAATCGGCGACCCGCGGCGGGGTGACCATCACAGACGGCTCCCGGCCGACCCCGAGCAGCTCGAACTCGTCCACGTCGTTCGGGAAGTCGGTGCCGGAACGGTTTATCCGATCGAAGTTCTCATGGTTGGCGAGATTGACGACGAACTCGCCCGTCTCGGTCGCGTTATTCAGGGAGTCCTTCCGCCCGATCGAGGTGAACTGGAGGATCGGCGGGATCTCGCTCGCGAACGTGAAGAAGGAATGCGGCGCCAGGTTGTCGACGCCGTCCTCGGAAGTGGTCGAGACCCAGGCGATCGGACGCGGCACGACGACGCCTTTGAGCAGCCCGGCGAACTGCCGTCCGGGCAGCTCCGTGGCGGACAGCTCCCGGCGCTCAGTACCCGGCAAGGCCCCAGCCCCAGACGACCTTGTCCTTGCGGTCGGCGATCACTTTGTTCTTGCGACCGCCGCCACCGGTCGTGACCGTGTCCCGGACTCCGTTGCGGGAATGGAGGACGTCGCGGCCGTCGCGGCCGAGCAGGCTCCGCTTTCGCTCCTGGCCCTTGCGCCGAGGACCGAGAGTCAGCCGATCGGCATGCTGGCTTCCTTCGAGGCTCTCGACGCTCCCGGAAATCCGCAGCGGCTTGGCGCAACCGCCGCCGGTCCAACGGGCGGTACCGCGGGAGAGATCGGCGTCGACCCCGCGAGCGGCCCCGGCGAAGACCACGTTGTCGCTGCCCTTGCCGCCGTCCGCCCGGCCGCCCACGCAGACGTCCTTCGCGTGGATCACGTCGGAGCCGTCGCCACCCCGGGCGATCACGTCGTCGTTGACGTAGATCACGTCGAGGTTGCCACGGCCTTCGAGCACCGATCCCGCGGATGAGTTCTCCGCGGTCAGCAGGTAGTCCTTGGTCTTGCCCCCGATCAGCACGTTCTTGCCGCTGCCGCCGTTGATTGTGGTGGTGACGTTGGCGGGGACCGAGTTCTCGATCGTGATCCGGTCGTCGCCGCTGTTGCCGTAGACGAGGATCCCGTTGAGGTTGTTGATGTCCGCCCGGCAGTGGGCCGTCCGCCCTCCGTCTCCGAGGCCGGTGCAGAGCCCGGAGACGACGCCCGCGCTGCCGAGGCTGACGCGATACCGCCCGGTGGCGATGTCGTAGCCGATCGAGATCCGGTCGTCGGAGCGGCTCCCCATCACCGTCAGCACGCCACCTTCGTTGATGTCGACCAACGGCTCGCGCTCGTTGTTGTCGCCCGGCGATTCCTGCCCGCAGTTGACGGCCTCCCGGAAGCCGACACACTCGTTCTGCCCGAGACCGCCGTCGGCTCGGTCGCCGTCGGCGTACCTGCCGTTCAGCGTGTCGTTGCCCAGGCCGCCGTCGAGATCGTTGGCGACCCCGTCCCGGCCGGTCAGCGAGTCATCGAAGGCCGACCCGGTCACGTCCTCGATGTTCTTCAGCGAGTACCGGGTCGCGCCGACCGACGTTCCCGCCTGGAGGTCGACCATCACCCCGGACATGCCCCGGTACCCGGGCGGGGTGTGCGCCGCGAACGACATCGTGTCGCGGCCGGCGCCACCGTCGATCGTCGCCGCCCCCCGCGAGGTGCCGACGATCAGGTCATCGCCGCCTTTGGTCGCGATCTTCGTGATCCCCGAGTGGAAGATCACCGTGTCGCCGCGCTCGGTCCCGTATACCCAGTCGTCTCCCGACCCGCCGTCCAGGAAAGCGGGCCCGTTGGTGGGCGAGCGATCGGCGTTGAGACGGTCGTTTCCGCGTTCCCCGAAGAGCCGCTCCATCCGGCCGCTGGGCGAGAGCCCGCCGGTCGAGTAGAGGAAATCCGTGCCGTTGCCGCCGAACACCGTCGAGACTGAATCTCCGAGCGAGAAGATGTGGTCGGAGCCGGTGTCCCCGTAAAGCCGGTTCCCATCGCCGGACCAGTCGTAGATCCGGTCGTTGCCGCCCAGCCCGTGGACGGTGTCGCGATCGGGAAGCCCGCGCGGATTCGTCTTCGGGGATGCGTAGAGGAAGTCGTGTCCCTTGGCCCCGCGAATGGTGTCGTTGCCGAGCCCGGAGCGGACGATGTTCCGGTTGCTGGACTTGTGGAGGATGATCCGGTCGGCGTCGGCGCCGGTGCTGGTCAGGGAGCGGCCTTTGCCCGCACGGACGGTCTGCCGACCCCGGTCGGCGCAGATCACGCTGTACGGCTTGCCGATCACCGTGACCCGGTCACCGGCGATCCAGGCCACATCCCGGAACTTCAGCCGGACGGTCTTCTTCGAGCCGGACACCACCCGGTTGATCTTCTTGCCGAAGCATTTCTTGGGGCGTGCGTCAGCCTGGCCGGGAAACGCCGAGGCAAGCGAAAAACCAGCGATGAGCAGGGCGGCGATCGCCGCGTGGATGAGGGGGAGCCGGCGGGTCAAGCTCCTCAGAACCTTAGACTAAGGTGAATGTCAGACTCAAAGACCGGGGAAAAGCCGGGACGCGTTCTGGTAGCCGGTGCCTCGGGCATGGTCGGATCGGCTCTGTGCAACTCCCTGATCGACCGTGGCGACGATGTGGTCGGTCTGAGCCGCAATCCCGAGCGGTCCGCCGAGCGCCAGCCGCGGGTCGAGTGGCATGGCTGGGAAGCATCGGTCGAACGTCCGCCCGACACGGCCTTCGCCGGGGTCGACCGCGTCGTGAACCTGGCGGGAGAGCCGATCAACCAGCGTTGGAACCGTGAGGTCAAGGACCGGATCGCCCGCAGCCGGATCAAGGCCACCAGCAACCTGGTCGAGACGATTTCTACGCTGGAGGTCAAGCCCAAGGTGCTCGTCAACGCCTCGGCCATCGGCTACTACGGTGATCGCGGCGATGAGCTGCTTTACGAGAGCGCGGCACCGGGCGAGGATTTCCTTGCCGGCGTCGTGGTCCGCTGGGAAGCCGCGGCAGCCGCGGCCTCCGAGTTCGGGGTGCGTGCCGTCTCGGTCCGGTCGGGGCACGTCCTCGACCCCAACGGTGGCCTCCTCGGCGAGCTCCTGACCCCCTTCAAGCTGGGGCTCGGCGGACCGATCGCCGGCGGCCGTCAGTACATGTCTTGGATCCACCGCCACGACGAGGTGGGCATCCTGCTCTTCGCCCTCGACAACGAGTCGGTCGAGGGGCCGATCAACGCCACGGCGCCGAATCCGGTCACCGGCAAGGAGTTCGCCACCCAGCTCGGCAAGGCCGTCAACCGGCCCGCCATCATCCCTCTGCCGGGTTTCGCCATCGACCTGATCAAGGGTGCCGGTGTCGGCCACGCGGCCCGAGAAGGGCAGCGGGTCTTTCCCCGCAAGGCGACCGACAACGGCTACATCTTCAAGCAGCCGGAGCTCGCGGGCGCGCTCGCCCATCTGCTGCGCCGCTGACCCTGGGAAGCCGGGCCGACGACGCCGGCCCGATGCGGCGCTGAGTCCCTAGCCGCGTCCGGCCTTGCCGCGCGGCGCCTTCAGGGTGACCCACCGGCGGACCACCCCTGTCTCCCAGCCGGCCCCGTCCCTGACCTTCACGGTCAGCTCGACCCGTGCCTTCCGCACCCGGGCGAGACGACGCTTGGCCTGCGGAAAGACGGAGGCGCGCAAGACGTTGAGCCCGGCCTTCGCGGGCTTCTTCACCCGTCGCTGGGTGCCGACCAGCACCAGTCCCCTGTCGACCGGCCGGGGCTTGCCTTTGATCTTCAGGCGGCGGGTCGCGGCGCGCCGCATCCGGACTTCGAGCTGGACCGAACAGACCTGCGAACAGCGGACCCGGACGGGCAGGCCCTTCTTCAGGTATTTCCGCAGTGCGCGCGAGGGCAGGCCGATCCGGTAGGTCATGCGCTGCGACGCGCAACGGGGCGCCCCGTCCGGGCGACGCTCACCGGCCCGGCAGAGATATTCGTGGAGCCGGGACGGCGCCATCGTGAAGATTCCCTGCACGTCCTGGTCGCGCAGATGGGCGTAGGTCTCGTCCTTCTCGTCCGCGCGGCCCTCCGTCCAGACGTGGACAGCGAAATTGCGGTCCTTCGCGCCCATCCGTCGCAGCTCCATGGGCGGATCGAGCTGGCCCAGCACCATCGGCACCTGGAGGGCGACCGGATGCGGAGCTATGGCCCAGTTGCCGCTGAACACCTGGAGCATCGAGGAGAGGCTGGCCGAGACGTCCACCTCCGGGGCCAGCGCGTGGAAGTGCTCCAGGGTCGCCTGGTCGAAGGACGCGACGATCACCTTGCGGTCCCGGTATTCGGCGCGGTTCAGCATCTCCGCCAGAAGCGTCGCCGTCCGCGTCGACTCGCCCTGGCCGTCGATGCCGGGGGTCACCTTCATGTCGACGTTGAGCGGCGTGTCCGGGAACTCGTCGAGCACCTCGTCCATCGTCGGGATGCGGAAGTCGTCGGCGGTGAAACCCGCCGGCGGTGGCGCACCGCCGGTCCGGACCCCGCGCAGCGGGTAACTCTCCGCCGGCAGCCCGTGGTCGTACTGCCCGGATCCCGGACTGTGCCACCAGGCGGCGTCGAGGGCCTGGATCTCGGCCAGGCTCATGTCCTTCACGGCCCCGGATCCGTTCGTCGTCCGGTCGACGGTCGGGTCGTGGAGCACGACCAGCCGATCGTCTTCGGTCGTGTAGATGTCCATCTCCAGCGAGTCGGCGCCGCGATCCCGGACGGCTGTCCGGAAGGCGTACATGGTGCTGGCGGGAGCCTCGAGCTCACCGCCTTGATGGGCCATGTTGAGCAGCCCCTTCTGGCCACTCAGCCACGGGTTCCAGGGTGGCAGCACCGAACCGGAGGCGGTCGGCAGACTCGTTCCGGCCAGGTGGGCAGCTGCCATCAGGCCGAGCACGACGAAAGCGAGCGCGGGCCCGCGGGGGAACCTCCTTGTCTCTCCCATGCTCAGCCGAACAATACTTCGGCTTCGGCGTAAAGCTCGGATGGCACGGTCTTCAGGGTGGCCACGGCATCCGCCAACGGGACCATCTCGATGTCGGTGCCGTGGAGGGCGGCCATCGTGCCCCACCTCTCCTCGTTGGCCGCCGCGACGGCGTGCAGGCCGAGCCTGGTCGCCAGGACCCGGTCGAAGGCGGTGGGTGCGCCGCCGCGCTGGATGTGCCCCAGCACGGTCGCCCGCGCCTCGCGGCCGGTGCGATCGGCGATCTCGGACTCGAGCCAGTGGGCGATGCCACCGAGCCGGGCGTGACCGAACTCGTCGGTGCCGCCGGTGGCTGCCTCCGGCACGCCGCCGACCGGGACCGAGCCTTCGGCCGCGACGACGATCGGCGCCCCACCCCTGGCGAACACCGCTTCGACGTAGCCGCAGACCCTTTCGAGATCGAACTCCTGCTCCGGGATCAAGATGACCTCCGCGCCCGACGCCATCCCGGAGTGGAAGGCGATCCAACCCGCGTGGCGGCCCATCACCTCGACGATCATGGCCCGGTGGTGGCTGGTTGCCGTGGTCCGGAGCCGGTCGATCGCCTCGACCGCGATGTTCACCGCGGTGTCGAACCCGAAGGTGTAGTCGGTCGCGCCGAGGTCGTTGTCGATCGTCTTCGGCACCCCGATCACCCGCACCCCGCCGTCGTGAAGGGCCTTGGCGACACCCAGGGTGTCCTCCCCCCCGATCGCGAGCAGGGCGTCCACCCCGTCGGCCTCGAGATTGGCGGCGACCCGGGAAAGCCCGTCGTCTTCCTTCAGGGGATTCGTGCGTGAGGAGCCGAGCACCGTGCCGCCGGTGGCGACCAGGCCCCGGACCAGATCGCGGTCCAGCGGTGAGGAGTCCCGTTCCAGCGGGCCGCGCCAGCCGTCCCGGTACCCCAGGAACTCGTGTCCGAACTCGTCGGTGCCACGAAGCACCGCGGCGCGGATCACGGCGTTGAGACCGGGGCAATCACCACCTCCGGTCAACACCCCGATCCGCATGGGATCAGCTCTCGGACTTGCCGCCGGGCAGCAGCGGCCTGACCTTCAGGATCAATGGCCGGCTGACGTGGATGAAGGCACCGAGGAAAAGGACCCCGAAGAAGACGAGGCCCGCAACCGGTCCACCTTGACCCTGCGAGTAAGAGAAGATCGCGAGGGCGAGGGCGAGAAAGAAGGAGACGGGGATCAGCATTTGTCGCAATCCTACCGAAACGGGATGCGGCGCAATCACTTACCCCGGGCCGGCAGCACCCGCATCTTTCGAACGGCATCGCCGACCACGATGTCACCGCCGCCACCGAGCGGGAACCTGGCATCGGCCTTGGCCCACGGCGCCCGGAGGTTGAGCGTCGCGTTCG
>JBEBXB010000119.1:0-6672 GCA_040391885.1 Conexibacter woesei
CGGGTCAGCTTCCTGATCAAGCCGAAGTTCCGGGCGAAGGTCCAGGCGATGACCAACGTCGACCGCAAGCGGCTGGTGACCCGTCAGAAGGTGAAGTCGAAACGGATCCGGGCGAAGCGAAACCGGAAGACTTCGACCGTCTTCCACACCTACAAGGTTCGGGTCAAGGGATAGACGAGGTTCGAGTCAAGGGACAGCAACTTCGCCGGTATAGTCAGCCAATGAGTCTGGGTGAGAGGTTTCCGCTTTCGGCGGCACTGCTGGTAGGGCTGATCGCCGGCGTCGCATTCGCCGCGATCACCACGTTGGTTTTCGCTCCGTCCGCCGTCGCGGCCGCGTCGGCCGCCTCGGTGAACGCAGCCGCGGCGGCTGACGAGGACGAGGACGAGGACGAAGACGAGGTCGAATGCATCGAGCGGGAAGGCGACGAGGAAGAAGCCGAAGGCGAGTTCTGCGGGGCGGACCTGGGAATCAACTCGGACGACGATGAGTTCGTCCTCCAGACCGGCAAGACCTTCAAGATCGAAGTCGATCTGGAGAACTACGCATTCGTCGGCGCCGAGGACTGGACCTTCTCGCTCGTCGATCGCGGCAAGGTCGAGCTGCTCTCACTGGTGAGCGACGCCTCCGGGGTCGGGTGCCGAGTCGCCGGGCGCCAGGGCAGCTGCGGGTCCGGTCGGCTCGAACCGGAAGCGGGAATGCATCTGACCGCCACCTACAGGGCCGTGTCTCCGGGCATCACCTCGGTCGAGGCAACGGTCGATCATGCGGGAATCGAGCCCGACGATTCGGACAACTCCCTTGAATGGTCGGTGCGGGTGACCGCCCCGAAGGTCGCGGCCGTGCAATGCGTCGTTCCCCGTCTAAAGGGACTGAAGCTCAAGGCCGCAAAGGTGAAGCTGAAGAAGGCGAACTGCAAAGCCGGGAAGGTCAAGGGCGGCGGCAAGCTGAAGGGTCGGGCGCTCAACCGGCTCAAGGTCGTGTCGAGCAGGCCGGCCCCCGGCAAGAAGCTGAAGCGGGGCGCCAAGGTGACCCTCGTCGTCAAGAAAAAGCGGTAGGCCGGCAAGCCCTTCGGGGCATTGGCGCTCGGCGCCGGAACGATTCCTGAAAGACTGCGGGATCATGTCCGTGGATGTCCCGAAACCGAGTCCGAGCGCTCCCAGCCTGAGCCCCAACGCCTACCGCGACACCTGGTGCGGCCAGGTGCTGGGCGACCGGGTCGACTCGGACGTCCGGCTCTCCGGCTGGGTTCACCGCCGGCGGGATCACGGCGGCCTGATCTTCATCGATCTCCGTGATCGCACCGGCCTGGTGCAGCTCGTCTTCAACCCCGACGCGTCGGGCGAGGCTCAGGAGCTGGGTCACCGTCTCCGTTCCGAATACGTGATCTCCGTCTCGGGCAAGGTCGTGACCCGCAGCGCCGAGACCGTCAATCCGGAGCTGCCGACCGGCCAGTTCGAGGTGCTCGTGAACGAGGCGGAGGTCCTGGCGGAATCCGAGACCCCGCCGTTCGAGATCGAGGGCTTCCACGGCGAGGTCGGCGAGGAGATCCGCCTCCGTCACCGTTACCTCGACCTGCGGCGTGACCAGATGCAGCGGGCGATCGCCCTGCGTCACCGACTCACGACCGCGATGCGGTCATTCCTCGACGGCGAGGGATTCCTCGAGATCGAGACCCCGATCCTGACCCGTTCGACCCCCGAAGGTGCCCGTGACTTCCTGGTCCCGGCCCGCCAGCAGCGCGGATCCTTCTACGCGCTCCCGCAGTCGCCCCAGCTCTTCAAGCAGTTGCTGATGGTCTCCGGCTTCGAGCGGTACTTCCAGATCGCCCGCTGCTTCCGCGACGAGGACCTGCGAGCCGACCGTCAGCCCGACTTCACCCAGCTCGACATCGAGATGTCCTTCGTCGACGCCGAGGACGTGATCGCCCTCAACGAGCGGCTGATCAGCCACCTCCTCGGCGAGATGGGCATCGAGGTCCAGACTCCGTTCCCGCGCATGTGTTACGACGAGGCGATCGGCCGTTTCGGCTCCGACAAGCCGGACACCCGCTACGGCTACGAGATCACCGACCTGACCGAGATCCTCCGGGGCACCGGGTTCAAGGCCTTCGGCGGCGTGATCGAATCGGGTGGCGCGGTGCGGGGCATCAACTTCGGGCAGCGGGAGCTCTCCCGCGCCCAGCTCGACGGCCTGATCGACGACGCCAAGGAGCTCGGTGCCAAGGGGCTCGTCTGGGCCTTCCGCGAAGGCGACGGCTGGCGGGCGCCGATCGCGAAGTTCCTCTCGCCGGAAGAGCTCGCCGCCCTGAACGGGGCGATGGAAGCCGAGGAGGGCGACCTGATGCTGGTCGCCGCCGACGAACCGGCGAAGGTCGCGGCGATCCTCGGCGGTCTGCGGACCCGTCTGGCCGAGCGGTGGGACCTGATCCCGCACGGCCTGAACCAACTCACCTGGATCGTCGAATGGCCGATGTTCGAGTTCAACGAGGACGAGGACCGGTGGGACGCACTCCACCATCCGTTCACCGCCCCGCAGGGAGAGCTCGACCCGGAGAACCCCGGGGCCGCCCGGGCGAAGGCCTACGACCTGGTCTGGAACGGGGTGGAGATCGGCGGCGGTTCGATCCGTATCAACAGCCCCGAGGTCCAGTCCCAGGTGTTCGCGGCGCTCGGCATCTCGCCCGAGGAAGCTGCCGACCGGTTCGGTTTCCTGCTCGAGGCCCTCAAGTACGGCGCCCCGCCGCACGGCGGGATCGCCTTCGGCGTCGACCGCTTCGCCGCGCTGCTGGCCGGCGTCGACTCGATCCGGGACGTGATCGCCTTCCCGAAGACGGCTTCCGGCGGCGACCCGCTCACCGGCGCCCCGGCACCGGTGGACGACATCCAGCTGCGCGACGTCGGGATCGCCCTAAGGAAGCCCCCGAAGCCCGGTCAGGGCTGACCCGGGGGATCCGGGTGGTGACTAGGCGATGAGTCTGTTCGACCGGATCAAGAAGAAGGTCGCCTCGATCGGAGACGGATCCGGCCGGATCCACATCGATGACCCCCGCTACGACGAATGGGAGTCGGTTCGCAATTTCGAGGATCTCCACACGGCGCTCGCCTGGCGCGACGCGCTGCGGGACGCGGGCCAGGTCGCGGAGCTGACCTCGGACTGGGAGCTCGACGAGTTCAAGCGTGGCGACATCCATCTCCAGGTCCCGCCCGGCCGCTGGTCTGAAGCCGAAGAGCTGCTCGACAACATCGATCTGGACTAGGTCGACGGGACCGGACACCCGGCGTCCGGAAGGTGTCCGGAACGGAAACCGGGTTTGCCGGGGGCCGTTAGTGGTAGGTTGGTCGTGAGGCCCGAGCCTGTTCGTTAGCCGACTCACTATTTGACCCAACATCAACGGCACGGGAGTCGATTTCTCTATCCCCCGCGGGACTGAGATAGACACCCACCTTTTTCACAAGGGATCAATGCCGGAGTTGGAGACGGCAGGTTGGGGCCTCGTTTTTCTTTGCAGGCATGACGCACGTCAGCTACGTTTGAGGCAAGTGTTCTCGACGGAGGGGTAGCGATGGCGGGGAAGTTGAACTTGTGGAAAGTCAGCGAGCGGGCGTGCAAGGGGGTGGCCGCCTTGTCCGCCCTTCTGGTGGTCGCCGCCGGCCTGGGAGCCTCCTCGGCTTCGGCCGAGTACCGCCAGTACTTCGAGTGGCCGACCGGCTACATGGGCCCCATTCTGCCCGGGGCCGGGGGCGGGATCGACGTGGAAGGGCCCCGGACCGACGCGGATGTCTACGTGGGCATGGGTGACCTGAATCCGTTCGGTGCCTCCAAGTTCGAACCTCGTGACGGCACGGCTCTGGTGCGTTACGACTCATTCCCGGGCAGCGACGGGTTGCGCGACGTCGCGGCCGATCCGCGCACCGGTGACGTGTTCGTCTCGACCGGTGGAGGAGCCGACAATATCTGGCGTTACTCCGCTGATTCGGGCACCTCCGCCATATTGATGACCGCGTCATTCGGCGCCCCGCTCGACTTCGCGTCGAACAATCGGATCTACACCCTGAACCCGGCGGCCGACAGAATCGTCGCCTACAACCTGAACGGCGTCGAGGTGTCCATCCTCGACTCCGTCGAACCGGGCGGCAACGCCGCCGCCCAGACACCGGCTGGAATCGCGGTTTCCCAGGGTGTGGCCTGGGTGAGCGACTCCGCACAGGACGAGATTCGCGGATTCCGGGTGTCAGGGGGCGTCCACGTCGGCACGATCGGCGGTTCCGGCCCTGGGGCGCTCGTGGATGTCGGGCAGATCGACGCTGACGGCAACGGCCGGGTCTACGCGCTTGATCTGGGTGACTCTTCGGTGAAGGTCTACGAGACCGACGGGACCTTCGTCGAAGCGGTCCCGGTCGGCAGCGACCCGCTCGACGTCTCGGCGGACCGAAACGGCAACTTCTGGGTTCTCCACCGGTCCGGCCAGGTGCGGGTCTTTGCCCTTGCCCCGCGTGTGATCGGCGGATACAGCCGCAGCTTCGGGTCGAGCTTTCTCGGCAACCCGATGGCCGACCTGATGGTCGAGATGCAGAACGACAACCTCCTGTTGCCGCTGCCGGTCGGCGGTTCCAGCCTTGACGGCGGTACCCAGTTCTCGATCGTCGCCGGCAACGACGAATGCGGCGAGGGCCTCCCCGGATTCCTGTTCGGATGGCTGCCGCCAGGTCAGGTCTGTGGTGTCTCGGTCCGGTTCGACCCGACAAACACCGGCCCGCACACCGACACCCTGAACCTGGACGGTGGATGGCGAAAGGTGACGCTCACCGGTGCCGGAGTCGAGTCTCCGGTGGGGCCGACCGGTCCGTCCGGCGCCACCGGGCCCTCAGGGGCCACAGGCGCGTCCGGTTCGACGGGACCATCGGGCATCACCGGGCCTTCGGGGGCCACCGGTCCGACCGGTCCCGCCGGGCCGGCCGGGGTCGACCCGAAGATCGCCAAGCTCAGGTCCGGCCCGGCCCGGCTGAGAGCGGGCAAGCGGGTCGACCTGGCGACGGTCAAGTGCCGGAAGGGGACATGCAGCATCCTCAACCGGAAGGCCACGGTGCGGATCCGCGGCAAGGAATGGCGGGTCCGGCTGCTCGGGCCGGAACGGGTCGGCAACGGAAAGACCGTGCGGTTCGGGATCAAGCCGTCGAAGGGCATCGTCAACCGGCTGAAGCGGAACCGCAAGTCCGGCACGGTGAACGTGTACGTGGCGACCGGATCCGATCATGGCAACTGGTCGCGCCGGAACCTGCGGATCGCCCTGATGCGCTGACTCGGGGGGCGATCGCCAAGACACGACGCGAACACCATCCCCTCCACCTCGGGGGAGGACCTCGGGGGTCGTGGTCTCGGCGCGATGGGAGCGCCCTTTACCCTGTCCGGAGTGGAATCTCTGCTTCAGGCATATGTCGAGGATCGCTCCTGTGAAGGCGAGCCTCCGGAGGGCTCGTTCACCGGGGCCGCCGGTGGCGCCGCCTGCGGCGACCTCGCCCGGATCTCGCTGCTGGTCGGCCCCACCGGTGATGCCGCCGACGGTCCGGATCGAAGGATCTCCCGGGTCACGTTCGGCACCGAGGGCTGCGCCGCGACCAGGGCCGCCTGCGCCTGCCTGGCCGACATGGTCGAAGGGGCGACGCTGCTCGACGCCGCGCGAATCACCGCCGACGAGATCGAGGTCGAGCTGGGAGGCCTGAGTCCCGCCCGGAGGCACGCGGTCATGCTGACCGCGGATGCCCTTCACCGGGCGCTCTCGGCGGCCGCCTCTGCCGGAATCAAGTTCTCCGAGCCCGTACCCGGACGGGTCCTGGTGGCCGTCTCGGGCGGAGTCGACTCGGCCGTAGCCGCTCTGCGCGAACGTGAACGCGGCGCCGACGTGGTCGCGGTCACCGTCAAGCTTTGGGCCGACCCCGACACCGATGGCACCAAGGCCTGCTGCTCGCCGGAAGCCGTGCTCGGCGCCCGGGCGGTTACCCACTCGCTCGACATGCCGCACCTCACGCTCGATCTCGAAGGGCCGTTCCGTAAGCGGGTCGTCAACGAGTTCCTGACCGGCTACGGCGAGGGACGCACGCCCAATCCCTGCGTCCTCTGCAACGGCGAGGTGCGGATCGCGGCGATGGTCGACCTCGCCGACCGGGTCGGCGCGGAGCGTCTGATCACCGGCCACTACGCCCGCGTCGTCGAGGATGGGTCCGGTGCCCTGATCGCCGCCGGCGAGGACGCCAACAAGGACCAGTCGTACATGCTGGCGGCGCTGCCTCCGGAGGTGGTCGCTCGGCTGGACTTTCCACTGGCCGCGATGACCAAGCCGGAGGTCCGCGCGATCGCCGCCGAACATGGCTTGGCGGTGGCGAAGAAGCCGGAGAGCCAGGATCTCTGCTTCCTCGCGGGCCAGAACAAGGCCGACTTCTTGCGGCGTCATGCCGGGTTGACCGACCAACCCGGTCGGATCGTCTCCGAAGGCGGCGAGGTGCTCGGCCAGCATCCCGGCTACCACCACTTCACGGTCGGCCAGCGACGCGGCCTCGGGGTCGCAGCGTCGGAACCGCTCTACGTGCTCGGCACCGACTCGGCCGACAACACCGTGCGGGTGGGGAAGAGGGCCAGCCTCAGCGCCGACCGGGTGACGATCCGCGACGCGGT
>JBEBXB010000120.1:0-6670 GCA_040391885.1 Conexibacter woesei
TCTCCTTCTTCTTCAACGCCCACATCGACTTCTTCGAGGAGATCGCCAAGTACCGGGCGGCCCGTCGGATCTGGGCCCGGGAGCTCAAGGAGACCTACGGCGCGAAGAAGCCCGAGTCGATGCGGCTCCGCTTCCACACCCAGACCGCCGGCGTCTCCCTGACCGCCCAGCAGCCGCTGAACAACATCGTCCGGACCGCGATCGAAGCCTTGGCCGGTGTGCTCGGCGGCACCCAGTCGCTCCACACCAACTCCTTCGACGAGGCCCTCGCGCTGCCGACCGAGGAAGCGGTGCGGGTGGCGCTCCGGACCCAGCAGATCATCAGCGAGGAGACCGGGGTGACCAACACCCCCGACCCGCTCGGCGGCTCGTACTTCGTCGAGAGCCTGACCGACGAGATGGAAGCCGAGGCATACCGTTACTTCAACCGGATCGACGAACTCGGCGGCATGGTCGAGGCGATCCGCAAGAACTACCCGCAGCGCGAGATCGCCGAGTCGGCCTTCGAGTTCCAGCGCAAGCTCGACGACGGCGACTTCACCATCGTCGGGGTCAACAAGTACCAGAACGAGGAGGAGGAAGTTCCACTTCTCCACATAGATCCCGCCCTCGAGACCAAGCAGGTCGAGCGCCTGGCCCGGACCCGGGCGGAGCGCGACTCGGCCGCGGTCGAGCGGACCCTGGCGGAGCTGAAGCGCGCCGCCGGGACCGAGGAGAACCTGATGTACCCGATCCTCGACGCCGCCCGCGAGCACGTCACCGTCGGCGAGATGATCGCGGCGATGCAGGAAGTGTTCGGGACCTACACTGAGACCCCGGTCTTTTGAGCCGGGCCCACACCGCCTTTCATCCGGAGGACCGATGAGCGCAGCAGCTGCCGCAGAACCGAAGACAGCCCGCAAGATCCGCGTGGTCGTGGCGAAGCCAGGCCTCGACGGGCATGATCGGGGGGCGAAGATCATCGCCCGTGCGCTGCGCGACGCCGGCATGGAAGTCATCTACACCGGCCTCCATCAGACCCCCGAGCAGATCGCCGAGACCGTGGTCCAGGAGGACGCCGACGCGATCGGCATCTCGATCCTCTCCGGTGCTCACATGACTCTGGTCCCGAAGATCGTCGAACTGCTCGCCGCACAGGGCATCGACGACGTGCTGCTCACCGTCGGCGGCACGATCCCGACCAAGGACATCGAGGAACTGAAGGGACTGGGCGTCGCCGGTGTCTTCACCCCGGGTACCCCGACGGAAGACGTCGTCACCTTCATCCGTGACGGCGTCACTCGCGATCGCGAGATCTAGCCGGCTTCTCCATACGATCGGTCGCCACGGATGGCTTGACGGGCCGGCTATGCCCAGTTAGCCTGACGATCGTTCATGAAGATACGAGGCGGCGGAGTGGGCGAGACGCATGGGGGTGACCGGGTCGTCGACCCACCGGAGGCCTTCGGCTCGGAACGAGCGGCGGCTTGAGCCACACGGTCCAGATGCGTTGGCAGGACATCGACGCGCTGGGACACGTCAACAATGCCGCCGTCCTCAACTACTTCGAAGAAGGCCGAGGCGCCTATCTGCGCGCCTGCTCGGTCGGGCCATACGACTACGTGATCGGCCGCAGCAAGGTCACCTACATCCACGAGATCCGCCCGGAATCCGGCACGGTCACCGTCGAGTGCGGGATTCAGAAGATCGGCACCAAAAGCCTGGAGACGATCGAGCGGATCTACGACAGCGACGGCCGGCTGGTCACCGAGGGCGAGTTCGGCCTGGTCATGTGGGATCAGGAGACTCGTAGCTCCAGGCCGATCTCGGCGGCGGAGAGGGCCGCCTTCGAAGCGGCGATGGAGGGAGGTCGCCGACCCGGAGGGGAGCAGGGTGCTCTCGGCGAATTCCCCGCGACCTAGCCTGTCGCTAACATGTTGGACCAGTTAGGTTGGACCAGTCATGGTCGGTCCCTCTTGGGCCGGAAAGCGTCGCGGGAGAGGTAACGGATGGACTCGATTCGCAGGTTGGATGTCGCTCGCAGGTTGGCTGTCGCCATGCTCCTCGCCGTCGGCATCGCCCTTCTCTGGGCCCCGGCCGACGCCAGCGCTGCCGAGGAATGCCACATCCTTCCCGGCGGGACCCTCGGCGAGGAAGAGCCTCCGCCCGTCCCCGACCGGGCCGGCAAGCCGACCGACAGGGGGCCGGGCGTCAAGGGCGCCAACCCGACCAAGGGCGGGCTGCCGGAACGGGTCGACCTCAAGTCGGCCACGGCGAGCTCCAACCGCAACTACTACTTCGGGCTGAAGGGCGGCAAGCTCTACGTCAAGCCCAACTACGAGCGCACCGGCAAGAAGGGCAGCTGGCAGCACGTGCCGGCACCCGCCTGCCTGGACGGCGACATCGAGTGGATCGGTGCCGACGACGACGAGCTCATCGCGATCAACTCGAAGAAGCAGATCTTCGGCATGGACCAGGCGCTTTCGATCCCATCCCGGTTCAACTGGACCTCACGGTGGGGATTCCCGTTCTGGAACGGAGATGGGTTCACCGTCCCGGCGGACTCCCCCGCCTGGTCCTGGACCGTCATCTCGCCCCGTGAGTCGCGGTACTGGACCGACCCCGCCGGCAACCGGCACGATGTCGGCGAGGGCAAGGTCTCGCACATCCTGAGCGTCAGCAGCGATCGCCGGCGGATCACCATGAACGACCCGTGGCTGCCGCGTGACCGCAGCTACGAGGTCTGCACCCCCCGCCGCGGCACCTTCAAGGTCAGGAACATCTCCACCTCGGGCTCGGTGCTCTTCGTCATCGGCGGCAGCGGCGACATGTACACCCGTCTGTGGGACTTCGACATCGCCGGTCTCGACAACGTCTTCTTCCATTACTCGTATGCGGACCAACGAGGCGTGACCAAACCGGTCATCCAGCTGCCGGGCGCCGGCTGGGTGCAGCAGCCCAAGGTCCCGGGCAAGATCACCGACCGGATCAGCCTCACCACCCAGGGTCTCGGCACGGAGCACAGGACCATGCGGGTCGAAGGCCGCAATGCCAAGGGAGTCCCCGGCTTCTGGGAGAAGGATCTGTACGACCTGAACCGGGGCTCGTCGGAATGGAAGTTCACGCCGACCCCGAAGGCGAAGGTCACCGGGAGCCCGATCCGCAACAGCCTCGCTGACACCAGCGCCAGGGGAGCGGGCCCGGTCGAGGAGTACCGCTACGTCCTCGCGGGCGGCGGTTCCTACTCCGCCGAGATCCCGGACTTCGACGTCTACTGCAACCGGTCGGTCCTCCGGGTGAACCTGGCCGAGGGCAAGTCCCTGGACCTCGATCTATACATGGACGACATCGTCCGGACGGAGCCGCGCAACCGCGGCATCGACGACACCTCTCGCTGGGTGAGGGGAACGATCGCGGTGAACGACTCGGCCCGCAAGCTGGCCGCTCAGAACTCCGAGGCCCGCGAGTTCATCGAGGGCGTCCTCGGTGACAAGCAGTTCACCGAGACCTACGTGGACGCGACCACGTCGGCGATCAAGATGACCGATCTCGGGCTCACGTTCGAACGGGCCGACCACAGCCCCGCGACGTCCTGCGTGGTCGACCCCGGCTTCGCGAAGCTCACCGCGAAGGCCAAGGGCAGAAAGCTCCGGTTCGACTTCGCCACCACCACGGAGAGCCCGGCGAACGTCGTGGTGTCCCGGGTCTCGAAGAACGGCAAGCTGATCGGCGATCGGGCGGTCGCGCGCCTGACCCGCACCGGCTCGTTCGCTTGGAAGGACCGCCGCGGAGGCAAGGCGGCAGGGATCTACCGGGTCACCGTCAGCTCGATGGGGCGGGGCGGCCGCCTCGATGCCCGCGAGTTCGCGTTCAAGCGAGTCAAGAAGCGCTTCGTCCGCCTCGGGACGTTCTCCCGGCCACGCGCCTGCGGGATCCTCAAGGACTTCTCGCTTTCCGGGCCCGCGTTCGGCAAGGGCCAGAAGAAGCCGGCCCTCGGCATCCGGGTCGCCACCGACGAAGCGGCCACGGTCACCATCAAGGTCCGTCGTGGATCCCGGGTCGTGCGGACCGTGCGTCTCGGCGAGGTGGACCCGTCCCGCCCGGTCTCGACGCGCCTGAAGGCCAAAGGACTGAAGCGGGGCAACTACCGCCTGGAGGCCAGCGCGGTGAACGGTGACGGTCGTATCGAGAAGGCGGTGCTCTCCGCGGTGCGACTTTGATCGCCCCGGCCCTGGCCGCCGTGCCAGGGCTCGCGTCGTTGCCGCTGGCGGTGATCCCGGACTACGTCCACGAGGCGCAGGCGATCCTGCGCGACGGGTCCACGTTCCAATGGTCCACCGTGACCCTGCTCGGGCTCGCGATCTACGTCTACTCGGTCGAGGTGGAGCGGCGCCGCTGGGACATCATCCTGGCCGGGCTTGCCTTCTCGATGATGGATCTCTTCAACGAGCTGGTCAACTCGGCCTTCTTCCACATCACCGACCGGGCGCCGCTCTGGGCCGTGACCGGCGACACCAGCTATCTGATCTTCATCGGATTCACGATCGAGATCCTGCTGCTGTTCGCGATCACCGGCGTCTCCTTCGTCAAGCAGTTGCCCCCCGACCGCAAGGCGAAGATCTTCGGGGTCCCCAACCGGATCGCCCTGGTCCTCGGATTCTCTCTGCTCTGCGTGATCATCGAGATCTTCCTCGTCCACACCGGCTACTTCCACTGGGACTACTGGTGGTGGAACAAGCCGTTCATCCCGCTGGTCGTGATCTTCGGGTACGGCACCTTCTTCGCGGTTGCCGCCTGGGTCTACGACATGGGATCGAACACCCGCAAGCAGGTGACGGTTGTCGGTAGCATGGCGACCGTGAACGTCCTGCTGGGCTTGGCGTTCGGCTTCGCGGGCTGGCTCTAGACAGCGGACGCGGGAGCGGGGAAGTCTGGACGCCCCGCGGGTGCCGCCGGAAGGGGCGTTCACGCCGGGCATGCGAAAGCTCCCGATTGACTCGTCAGTCAACATCTGCTCGCAGTCGCTAAGATTCTGCGTCGCATCACGTGTTTTCCGGCTCGCCACCCTCATGTTCGGGCGGGCCTTCGGTACACCCCCTAAGGAGGCTTCAGTTGAAGATCTGCGTCCTGGTCAAAGAGGTGCCAGACGCCGCGGTACAAAAGCGAATCGACCCCGCCACCAAGCGGCTCGATCGTAGCGGCGAGAACAACCTCAATCCCTTTGACACCCATGCCATCGAAGCTGCCATGCAGCTCAAGGAAGGCGGGGACCTCCAGGTAGACGAAGTCGTCGCCGTGACCATGGGCCCCGGCTCCGCCGCGCGTGCCCTGCAGAAGGCTGTCGCTCTCGGCGCCGATCGCTCGGTCCATCTGACCGACGACGCGCTTGCCGGCTCCGATGTCGCCGCGACCGGGCTCGCCCTGGCCAAGGTGCTCGAGTCTGAGAGTCCCGATGTCGTCCTCCTCGGCCAGCAGTCCGATGACGGCGAGTGCTACACGATCGGTGCCGTGGTGGCTGACCATCTGAAGATGCCATCGCTCACGCAGGTCGTGAAGATGGACGTCGAGGATGGCAAGCTCCGCTGCGAACGTCAGGCCGAGTACGGCTACGACACCGTGGCCCTCTCGCTTCCGGCCGTCATCTCGGTCGGCGACGCCATCAACGAGCCGCGCTACCCGAGCCTAAAGGCGATCATGGGTGCCAAGAAGAAGCCGCTGGACACCAAGTCCGCCGGTGACGTCGGCATCGATGCCTCTCAGGTCGGAGAAGCCGGTTCGAAGACCGCGG
Source organism: Conexibacter woesei (assembly GCA_040391885.1). GTDB lineage: Bacteria > Actinomycetota > Thermoleophilia > Solirubrobacterales > 70-9 > 67-14. Next base: position 5,768 of record JBEBXB010000120.1, read on the forward strand.
TCCTCTCGCTCAACCCGCCTCCCGCGAAGGAAGCCGGCGAGATCATCGAGGACGAAGACACCGCCGAGACGGTCGCGAAGATCGTCTCCTGGCTCGAGGAAAGGAAGCTGATCTAAATGGCCGGCATCCTGGTTTACGCCCTGCATGACGACGAGGGCAACTTCAACAAGAACTCGCTTGGCGCCCTCTCCGAGGCCGCCAAGCTGGCCGGCGAGCTCGGCACCGAGGCCGCCGCGGTGGTCGTCGGTGACGTCGCCGACGACAAGGTTGCCTCACTCGGCAACTACGGCGCGACCAAGGTCTACCGGGCCAAGGGCGTTTCCGAAGGCCTGGCGCAGCCGATCGTCGACGTGATGGCCAAGGTCATCACCGACAACGGCTTCGACTACGCCCTCTTCGGCGGTGGCCTGCTCGGCTTCGAGATCGGGGCCGGTCTGACCGCCCGTCTCGGCGCCGGTGTGACCATGGAGGTCACCAAGGTCAAGGTCGACGGCGGCAAGCTGATCTCCGAGCGTCCGATCCTCCAGGACTCCGAGATCGCCGACGTGTCGTTCGTCTCCGAGCCCGGCATCATCATCGGCCGGCTCAACGCCTTCGACATCAAGGAGACCGGCGGGACCGCCGCGATCGAAGATGTCGAGGTCGAGCTGTCCGAGTGGTCGACGAAGGCCGAACTGGTCACCCGTGGCGAGCAGCGTGGCGCCGACGTGGACATCGAGGCAGCTGACGTGCTGATCGGTGGCGGACGTGGCCTCGGCGCAGCCGAGGGCTTCGAAGCCTGCGAGGAACTCGCCGGTGCCTTCAGCAACGGTGCCGTTGCCGCGACCCGCGCGGTCGTCGACGCCGGCTGGTACCCCTACGCCGCCCAGATCGGCCAGACCGGCAAGACGGTCGCGCCGAAGC
>JBEBXB010000121.1:0-6650 GCA_040391885.1 Conexibacter woesei
GCGACCGAGGCGCTGCGCCCGACGCTGAAGAAGAGCCGGGTGTGATCGCCGGGCGGGCCGCCCTTGGAAGGACGACCGGGCTTGCCTCCGGGCTTACCGCCGAACTTGCCGCCGGTCCTGTTCCCGGGCTTGCCCGGATGTGACGAACCGGGCTTCCCCGCGGCCCGCTTGCCGTTCTTCCGCGGGACGCTAGTGATCTCCCGTTCGTCGACCGGCTGGCCGGATGCCTCGTGAGCCAGCTTCAGCGCGGCGGCCGCGATCTCGGCGGGCTCGTACTTCGATGCCAGTGATTCGACCGCGGACCGGAACGGGGCAAGATCGGCGGCGTTCGCCGCGACCTTCGCCTCGGTCTCGGTGTCCGGATCGGCGAGTGCCTCGAGGAGGGCCGCCTTGGTCTGCTCCAGCCGCTTCTTCTTGAGAGCGGCGACGGACGGCAGTTCGTCGACCGAGATCGACAGCTTGGTGAGGCGCTGGATCGAGTTGATGTGGCGCTGCTCACGCGGTTCGGCAATCGTGATCGCGATCCCGGTGCGGCCGGCACGACCGACCCGTCCGATCCGGTGGACGTACTGCTCCGCCGCGGTCGGCAGCCCGTAGTTGAAGACGTGGGTGAGGTGATCGACATCGAGCCCACGGGCAGCGACGTCAGTAGCGACCAGGAGCTCGGTGGAGCCGCTTCGCAAACGGCCCATCGCCCGGTCGCGCTGCTCCTGGGTCATGCCGCCGTGGAGCGCGTCGGCTCGGAAGCCCCGGCTGCCGAGGGTCTCGGTCAGCTGATCGACCTCGTGACGAGTGCGGCAGAACACGATCGCCGCCTCCGGCCGCTCCATGTCGAGCACCCGGCCGAGCGCCAGGGGCTTCTGGTTCCGGGAGACGAGATGGGCGACCTGGCGGATCCGGGGGCTCTCCCCCGGCTCGACCGCGTCGCGCTTGATCTCGATCCGGACCGGTTTGCTCATGTGACGCCGGGCGATCGACTCGATCCGCGGCGGCATGGTCGCCGAGAAGAGCATCGTCTGGCGTGATTCGGGGGTGCCTTCGAGGATCGCTTCGATCTCCTCCGCGAAGCCCATGTCGAGCATCTCGTCGGCTTCGTCGAGAACCAGGATCTGCAGCCGGTCGGTGCGGAGCGACTTGCGTCGGATGTGATCGAGCGCCCGGCCGGGGGTGGCGACGACGATGTCGACGCCGCGCTTGAGCGGGCCGAGCTGGCGGCCGATCGGCTGACCGCCGAAAACGGCCAGGACCGACGCGCCCGAGCCGCGGGCGTACTCCTGGGTGGCCTTGTGAACCTGCACCGCGAGCTCACGGGTCGGCACGAGGATCAAGGCGGTCGGCGCTCCGGGAGCGGCCTGCCCCTCGATCCGGGCGAGCGCCGGCAGAGCGAAAGCGGCGGTCTTGCCGGTACCGGTCGCAGCCTGACCGAGCAGGTCGCGCCCGGAGAGCAGCGCCGGGATCGCCTCGGCCTGGATCGGCGTCGGTTCCTTGTACCCGAGCGAGCTCAGGGTGTTGAGGATCTCGTCCGGCAGCCCGAGTGCCGCGAACCCGGTCTCGGCAGCGGTCAGGACATCGGGCGTCGGAGCATCGGTTACTGCAGTGGTCAAATCAGCCTTGCGAGGGAAGAGGGAGAGCGAGAGAGGGCGGCACCGCGCAGAGGCAGCGCCGAGCCCCCAATCCTAGCGACTGCGGACCTTGACCCGGTAGAGCAGCTGCTCACCGTCGAAGCGACAGCCGTACTCGCGCTTGGAGCCGATCCCCTGCTGTGGGCGGGAAGTCTTCTTCGAGATCATCTTCTTGCAGGTGCTGCGGTCACGACTCGCCCGCCAGCTGTACCCCTGCTTGGTGAGCCCGGTCGGCATCGCCAAGGCCGGCGCCCAGGTCGGGATGGTCAGAGCGACGAGATTGCCCTTGTTGACCTTGAGCGGCTTGGCCAGCTTGAACGAGGCGGTGGTGCCGAGGACCCGGTTGAGTCCCTGGAGCGGGCTGCGCTTGCGCAACAGGTAACGGACCTTTCCGTTGACCCGCACCTTCTTCAGCACCGCGAGCCCGGCCTGGGGCCGCTGACCGAAACGATCCTGGAAGAACTTGCGCTGCGCCTTGTCCGGCTTGCCGAGCCCCAGCTTCCAGGCGGTGATCTCGCCGTTGAAGGGGACCCGGTACGGGTTCGTGATCCCGTCGACCTTCGTCTGCATTCCGGTGACGATCGCCAGGCCGAAGCACTTGTCCGGGCAACGGGCCTCCGGCATCGGGCCGCCGGCACCGAGCACGACGGCGTTCCGGGCCGAAGCCCGGGCGGGATCCGTGGCCGCACCCGCGTTCGAGGCGGCGTCCTGCCCGGCCAGGGCGAGCCCGGAAACCAGCAGCGCGACCGCGGTCAGGGCGGCGAGGAACGCCTTGTTGCGAATGTGATTGAGGGAGAGGAAGTTCGGCATCGTGGGACTCCTTGATCGATTCCTTGGCTCGGCCCGGATCCGTCCGGTGGATCGCGGACGTACCCGCGATCGGAGATGGTACCCCGCGCGGTTACTTCTTGCGGGAGATGACCGCGTGCCGGACCTTGCCGACACCGACGGGCGTGAACTTGAGGGCGTCGCTGACGGCCAGGGTCAGATCCCAGGCCCGGCCTTTGATGAACGGGCCGCGGTCGATCACCTTGGCGAAGACGTACCGGCCCTTGTACCCGATCAGGACCTTGGAGCCACAGGGCAGCTTCTTGTGGGCGACACCCATCGTGGTCGGTCGCAGCGTGTTGCCGCAGGCGGTCTTGTTGCCCCAGAAGCCCGGTCCGTACCAGGAGGCCCCGGCGGTGCGGAGGCTGCCGACCAGCTTCTTGGCGGTGGTCTTGTTGACCACGCCGCTGCGCCTCATCTTGGCGTCACGCTGGAAGTTCTTCACGGCGGAAGTCGTCGGCCGGTCGAAGCTCTCGCTCAGCGCCGAGCCCCTCAACAGGGCCTTTGACCGGACGATGCCCTTGAGGACCTTCACGTCGGCCCCCGTCATCCCTTCGCGGAGGGTTCGGTTCCCGAACCGCGGTGCGTAGGCCTTGGCCTTCTTCCCGGTCTTCTCAGCCGCGGTCAGGTTGAGTCCGCCGTTACGGGTAGCGGCGTCGGCATCGGAGCGGAGCGTGCCGAGCAGCATCGCGACGGAGCCGACCAGCAGCAGGGCGCCGATAACCGCAGCCATATTCAGTTTGCGCAGCCGAAAGCTGTGAAGCATTCCTTCTCTTTCTCTTTCCAGTGCTTACGGGGTTAGCTGTCGGGCTCGCGCTGAAAGAGCAGCGCTACCTGGCGGATGCCAGTGATTCGCCCCTGGGACCGTGGTCTCGTCGGGTCCCCCGCTCTCCGCAATCTTGTGGCGGAGACTCAGCAGAAGGTGAGCGGGAACATTAGCAAATGCTCAAGGACGGAACTTCCGCGCCAACTGGAAGGGCCCCCGCATTTCTGCGAGGGCCCTTCTTTAGTGAGTCTGTAAGCCGGATCCTGTCGTGGACGACCATCTATCTCACCGGTTGATCTGACCGGTGGGCAGCCCTTTACGGACTGTACCTGCGACCTACCTGGATCTCGCCGGGCCGGGTCAGCGATCCTGTTTGGCCTTGCACCGGACGGGGTTTACCTGGCCGCCGTGTCACCACGACGCCGGTGCGCTCTTACCGCACCCTTTCACCTTTGCCTGTTCGCAACTCACGTGTGGCTGCGTCATCGGCCGTGTATTTCTGTGGCACTTTCCTGCGGGTTTCCCCGAGTGGGAGTTATCCACCGTCCTGCCCTGCGGTGTCCGGACTTTCCTCGAGGGGATTTCTCTCCCCCCGCAGCCGCCCGACTCACCTCTTCATCGTAGCCTTTCGTGCCTTCACCTTCGCCTTGACCACATGGGTTGAACGCTTGCCATCGGTGACGACGGAGAACTTCACGCGGATGGCGGTACGGCGGAGCTTGGTTCGCTTCAGCCGTTTCACGGCCCGCTTTGTGAACTTCACGCTGAGCGGTGCGCGACGGCCTGCCGCGACCCGCTTCTGAAGCAGGACCTTGGCGTTGAACCGCTTCCCGCCGATCTTTACCCGGACTCGCTTCGGTGCGGCGACGCGGCAGGGCTTCGCCGACGGGCAGATCACGGTGGCGAGCCTGGCCCGGCGTCCGGCGGTGATCATCCGTGCGCCCTTGCCGGTGACGACCTTCACCTTGCCGGTCACCGGCTTCACCGGCTTCACCGGATCGGGATCGGGATCCGTCTGCGGCGTGCCGTAGACGAGCGACATGGAGATCGGATCGAAGGGCTCGCCCTGGGGGTAGCTGCCGAAGACGGCCGCGCCCGCCGGGGTGAGTTCAGTCGGGGCCGTCTCCCAGGCCAGCCCGTTCCCGGTCGGTGCCGGACCCGCGGTGCTGGCGTCGATGCTGACCAGCGCGACGTCCTTGTAGTCGATCGGGTCGGGGTGCTCCATGGTCGATCCCACCGCGTCGGCGTAGAGCGTCCCGGTGCCCGCCTCGAGCACCACTCTCAGGTTGGAGAACGTGGTGTCGAGCTGCGGCTTGTCGCTCCCCGGAGTGTGATGGGCATGACCCCAGAACCGGACCTGACCTCCGAGCCGGACTTCCAGGCGCCGGGTGACGGGGTCGTAGCTGTCGCCGAGGACGGGGAAACGCATGGCTTCGGATCCCGACCCGTCACCGGGGCAGAGGCCTCCGGTGGCCACGGTCCCGGGAATCCGGGTGACGCCTCCGGTGAGCTCGATCCCACCCCGGGCCACGGTGCCGGTCACGTAGCAGCGCCACCTGTTGGCGAATCCCCAATCGAGATGACCGGATCCGAAAGTGACGGCTTCGGTGATGGGCGACTCGGTTGTGAGGGTGACCCGGTTCGAGTAGACGACACCGACCTCGTTCTCGACACGGGCACGGAAGACGGCGCCCGACTGTTCGGCGGTGGCCCCCTTGATCGTGAGGAATCCGTTTCCCTCTCCGGAGGTGACGATGTCGATGCCGTCCACGTTGACCGGAACCCAGAAGCCGCTCACGCGACGCTCCCAGGTCACGTCCGGATGCGGGTTCCCGATCGGCATCACCTTGAAGGTGGCGTCCTCGCCTTCGGCCACGGTCATCGAGACGGGCTGCTGGGACACTTCCGGAGCGAAACGCACCGTGAGCCCGGCCGGTTCGGTGGCGATCGCGCCACCGTCATTGGCGAAGACGGCTCGGTACTCGGACCCGTTCTGCGCCCGGCTTGCGTTCACCGTCAGTTCATCGCCCGTCTCGCCCGGGATGTCGACGAAGCGCCCGATGGTGCCGGCTCGGGACTGCCACTTCACTTCCGGTGCCGGGGTTCCGGCTGCCTCGGCCGAGAAGGTGGTTTCGGTCGAGGTCTCCCCCGCACCCAGCTTCACCGTCTGCTCTTCCGGCTGCGTCGTGATTCCAGGTGAGACGGCCGTCAGGTCGTACCGGTCCAGCGGCCAAGAGACAGCCGTGTCGTTCGGCCGGGCCAGGCTCGGGTGCGGCGAAGCGACCAGCAGGCTGCCGTCGGCGCGAGGCTCGACGATCAGCTTGTTCTCCGAGACGTTGACCGTCGGCGTGGTCTCGATCATGCCCTTGTAGACGCCATCCTCGATCACCTGGATGGTGCTGTAGTACGGGCTGATCGCGTACATGGTTCCGCCGCCGGGGCCGGGCTTCATGGCCTGCGGAGCAAGCGGCAAAGCGACCGGATCTCCGCTGACCGCATACCCATCCGGACCCTTGACCAGACGCTGCATGCGGGGGTTCGAAGCTGTGGAGCCATATGCCCACGCCTCGCCGTCGGCTCCGAGGGCCACCCCGTTGTAGGCGATGGTGCCGATTCCATCGACCGGCTCCGGCACCAGGGGTGAGGCGTCCAGATCGACCTCCCAGACCCGGGTAGCCCCGAGGCTGGTGGCGAAGAGCATGCTGCCGTGGCCGTCCAGGACGATGCCTCCGGCGTAGCTCACGCCCGTGATCTCCCGTTTCGTAGCGGTGAACTCGCCGTCGGAATCACGTTTGGCGAGCACCAGGGTGCCGTTCCCGTTGAGGACGGCGACGGTCTCGGTGACCGGGTCGTAGGCGAGGCCGGACCCGGGGGCGTCGGCGTGGAGCTCTTCGGCCGTGTATTCCTGCTCATCGACGTCCCAGGCGTATGCGTTCAGCTTGCCCTGCCCGGCGACGAAGACGGTGTGATTCTCCGGGTCGAAGGCCATCTTGGCCCCGACCAGCGGGCCGGCCTGGCCGATCACCTGGCCGGTGGCGAGATCGATCGCCAGCAGGTGGTTGCGGGGATCGCCGTCCGGATGGCCGAAGGCGTGAACCACGCCGGCTTCCTCATCGATGAAGCCGTCCTGGATCCACGCGGCCCAGGAAGCCTCGGGCAGCAGGTTCCGGAGGTGGACCTTGTCGTAGCGGTGACTGCCGGGGGCCGTCCAGGTCTCCGCGAAGTCCGGCTTGCCGCCGGGCCCCTTGTAGCTGATGTTCAAGGGGTCGAGCATGGTGCCGGTCCCGTAGGTGAAGGAGTCCATGCCTTCCTGGGTGATGGCGTTGGGGATGGCTTCCCAGGTTGTCGTCCCGTCGGAGACGACCGGGTCGGCCGATGCCGCGTCCAGGCTGGACAGCGGGGCATCCGTGAACTCGACCGGTTCGCCGTCCATG
>JBEBXB010000122.1:0-6647 GCA_040391885.1 Conexibacter woesei
AGGCGACGATCGGCGGCGCCCGCCTGCGAGTGACCCGGTCGCCCGGGCACCGTCGTCCCAGGTCGCGGGGGGAGGGTTCCGCGAATCAGAGCCAGTCGGTGCGGGTCGAGAAGGAAGAAGGTGGCGAGTGGCGGCTGCTGACCGATTCCTGGCGCGAAGGAAACGCCGACCTGGAGAACCGGCTCGGGATGAACGCCGATCAGTTCAGCCAGGTCGTGATGCTGCCGCAGGGTGAGTTCGCCCGCTTCCTCCGGGCGGACGTGCGAGCGCGTCAGCAGCTCCTGGAAAGGCTGTTCCCCGGCAACGACCTGACCTATGTCGAGGGCTGGCTGAAGCAACGTGCCATCGCCGATGCCGCCCGGAGGAGCGAGAAGCAGGCGGAGATCGAGGCGCGCTTCCATCAGATCCAGCCGGTGCTGAACCGACTCGAGCCGGAAGAACTGGCGGAACGGGAGGAAGGAGAGGACCGGGAGGAGCCGGATCCGGAGCCGAGCATCACGGTTCCCGACCTCGCCGAACCGGGTCCGGTGCTCGAGTGGATCGAGGCCCTGGGGGACCGGCTCGATCGGGAGGCGACCGTGGCCGAAGCGGAGCAAGCCACCGCACAGGCCGCGGCCAAGCGTGCCGACGATGCGCTCAACGAACTGAAGAAGCGAGCCGAACTGATCCGCCAGCGGATCGCTGCCGAGGGCGAACGTGAACGGCTGGACGCCCGGGCGGATTGGCGGGATCGGATCGGAGCGGAGATGGCCGCGGCCGAGCGGGCCGCCAAGGTCGCGGCGATCATCAGGCGGGCCGAGACCGACGCGCGGGAGGCGGCGGCTGCCGCGTCGGTCCATGAGACGGCCCGTGCCGAGCTCGCCGCCGACCCGGAGGTCGGCGAGATCGAGTCGACTGAGCTCGAACGGCTGCTGCCGGCGGTGCGCGCGGAGGCGACGACCATCCAGAACTTCGAGCGGGACGAACTCCCCCGGCGGCGGTCGTCGGCGAAACGCGCGGGTGTCATCCGCAGGGATCGGGAAGCGTTGGCCGGCGAGCATCCCGACGGTCCCGTCGCCCGGGCCGCGCACGGTCACGAATCCGCGGTGACCCATCTCGCCGAGGCTCGCGCCATCTTCGTCAAGATCCGCGAATCCCGGACCCGGAGCATGGCCGCGGAGCTCGCCACGGAACTGGTCGCCGGCGAGCCGTGCGCCGTCTGTGGCTCGACCGAGCACCCCTCCCCGGCGGACCCGAGCGAGGTCGAGTTCAGCCGGGAGGACGAAGAGCGGGCCGAGCGGGCGGTGGATCTGGCTGTCCGGAACGAATCCGCAGCACGCGAATCGTTGGAGCAGGCACGGACGGAGGCGGCGCGGCGGCTGACCGAGCTCGACACCGAGCTGAAGCAGGTCGACGCCGACCTCGCGGGGTTGGAGGCGCGGGAGCGTGCCTTGGCCGGAACCGCGCCTACGGTGACCGCCCGTCGTGAGGAGCTGACCCACCGGGCCGAGTTGATCGAGCGATTCCTCGAGGCCGGCGCGAGAGCCGACGATCGGAACCGCGCCGCGGCAGCCGCGCGCGACGATGCTCTCCGCACCGCCGAAGCCAACGGGTTCGGGTCACTGGACGAGGCGAAGGCCGCGATCCGCGAGGACCGGGCCTTGGCCAGCCTCAAGCGCGAGGCGGCCGAGCACGACGAGAAGCTGGCCCGGGTCCGGGGCCGTCTCGAAGGTGACCTGGCCGAGGTGGACCCGACGGTGGAGATCGACCTCGGTCCCGCTTCCGAGGAAGCCAGGGCGGCGGGACGGGTACGGGACGAGAAGACAGGCCAGGCGGCCTCCGCCGACGATCGGGTCGCGACCTTCCGGACGGCCGTCGGTCCGGTTCCCGGTCTCTACCAGGAGCTGGCCCCGCTGCGGGAGGCGGCTGCCCGCTCGAACGAGATGAGCCGCCTTGCCAACGGTGACAACGAACGACGCATGAAGCTCTCGATCTACGTCCTCGCCGCCCGGCTCAAGCAGGTGATCCAAGCAGCCAACCATCACCTCGAACGGATGTCGAACCAACGCTATGAACTCGTCTATAGCGGCGATCTCGCCGGCCACGGCGCCGCTTCCGGGCTTGGTATCGAGGTGCTCGACGCCTACACATCGCAGTCGAGGCCGACCTCCTCGCTTTCCGGGGGAGAGAGCTTCTACGCCTCCCTCTCCCTCGCCCTCGGCCTGGCCGAGGTCGTCCAACAGGAAGCCGGCGGCCGCAAGCTGGAGACGCTGTTCATCGACGAGGGCTTCGGCACCTTGGACGGCAAGACCCTGGATCAGGTCATGGACGTGATCGACTCCCTCCGCGACGGTGGCCGCTCGGTCGGCTTGGTCAGCCACGTCGAGGAGCTCCGCAACCGCATTCCGGCCCAGATCCAGGTGAGCTCATCCCGCGAGGGCTCGACCATCACCGTCGTCGCCTGATCGAACCGACGCTGCCCGCGAAGCCGGTTCAGCCGATGCCGTGCTCGAGCGCGGTCTTGACCTGGGCGTCGAGGGCGTTCAGCCGGTAGAGCGCGATCGCCTCGGGGGAGGGGAAGTGACGCAGGCGGAGGGCGTCGGTGCCGTGGTGGCACATCACGCAGGCCATCAGGGCGTCCCGCTCGGCCGGCTCCAGCCCGGGAACGTCGTCGCAGGCGGCGTTGATCAGTTCGGCCCCGATCTGCAGGTGGCCGAGGGTCCGGCCCCGCTCCGAAAGGCCGATCTCGGCGCCGAAGGTGAACTCGGCCGTCTTGCCGACGTCGTGGACCAGCGCCGCCGCCATCAGCAGGTCGGAGTTCAGCCTCGGGTGGAGCACGCAGGTCTCGGTGACGAGGGTGCCGACCGCGACGGTGTGCTCCATCAACCCGCCGATGTAGGCGTGATGCCCGTTCCGGGTGCATGGTGCCCGCCGGAACCCCTCGGTGGAGAGCAGGCGCTCGACCACCGCACGGTATCCGGGGTGATGAACCTCCCGGGTCAGATGCTCGAGGAACCCCTCGAGCTCCTCGGGGTCGCGGTATGCGGTCGGCAGGAACTCGGTCGGGTCGATCTGGTCCGGGTCGACCTTCCGGACGTCGTCGAGCTCGGCAGAAAGCTGCCCCCGGAACTGCTCCACCCTCCCTCGGACCGCGATCACGTCGCCGCGCTCGAACCCGTGCCCGAGCCGGTCGGCCTCGCGGAAGATCCTCGCCGGCAACGATCCGGTTCGGTCCCGCAGCTCCAGGTTGAGGTAGACCGACCCGTTCTTCGCGGTCAGCCTGTCCTTCCTTGCGCAGGCATACCTTCCCGAGAAGGTCCGGCCCGGGGCGAGTTCGGCCACGGTTGGGCTGGCTGCTTCCACACCGACATCCTGACCATTCGGTCAGATGCAAGGTGGCCGGCCCGGCCCATCCTCTACATTGACCTGATGGACCATCTGCACTGGGAGATGAACCCGCCCAAGTTGCGCCGACCGATGATGGTCTGCGCATTCAGGGGCTGGAACGACGCCGCATCCGCCGCTTCTTCGTCGCTGGAGACCCTCGCCGACTCGCTCGAGGTCGACGTGCTCGCGGAGGTCGACCCGGAGGAGTTCTACGACTTCCAGGCGAACCGTCCCACGCTCTCCTTCGCGGACAGCCATCACCGCCGGATCGAGTGGCCTTCCAACACCTTCATCTCCGCCCGTGCCCAAGGCGCCGATCGCGACCTCGTCCTCTTCGACGGCACCGAACCCAACCTCAAGTGGCGGACCTATTCAGAAATGGTCGTCCAGGTGGCCGAGCATTTCGAGGTCGAGCTCGTAGTCGTGCTCGGCTCTTTGATCGCCGAGGTCGCGCACACCCTGCCCGTCCCCATCACCGGCGTCGCCACCGACGACAAGTTGATCCAGCGGTTGGAGCTGGAACGGTCCGACTACGAGGGCCCCACCGGGATCGTCGGGGTGATCCACGACCGGTGCCGCGCCGCCGGGCTCGGTTCCGTCTCGCTCTGGGCCGCGGTCCCGCATTACGTCGCCGCGGTCCCCAACCCCAAGGCCGCGCTCGCCCTCAGCGAAAGGCTGGAAAGGATCACCGGCGTCGCAGCCGACATCACCGGCCTGGAGGACGAGACCGCCTCCTACGAGGAGCAGATCGGCCGTGCCGTGGCCGCCGACCCCGAGGTCGAGGAGCTGGTCAACCGGATCGAGTCCGAACAGCAGGATCGCGAGACCCCCGAAGAGGACGTCCCCAGCGGTGAAGCCCTCGCCCTCGAGTTCCAACGCTTCCTCAAGCAGCGCGACGATTCATAGGTAGTAAGCGCGCAACGCTCCGGTTACGATCGGGGTGTGGCGGCGCTGTAGGGCGCGGGCCACGAAGGCGACGACGGGAGTCCCGTGGGGGCATTTCTACTTTCGGCGATTCGATCCAAGCTCACGTTCCTCATCGGCCTGTTCGCGGTCGGCGCGATCGTGCTGCTGATCACCGGTGGCGACGCCGAACGGCCCAAGACCAGCGAACGGAAGAACCAGGAGCTGATCGAGGGGGCGCAGCGAGACATCGCCGAAGACGCGACCGCAGTCGACAGCGCCGCCCAGGTGGCGACCGCCACCATGAACCTGAAGGTGACCGGCGACTGGGCTCGCTACCGGATGAAGAAGCTGCGGATCGAGGACGGGAGCCTGACCGTGTTGACCGGACTCCCGGCCAACGCCGACTCGAAGAAGAAGGCGGCGAGCCTGTGCGAAACCTTGATCGGGGGCGATCCTCCGATGGTCGAGATCGAGGACTGGGTCTTCATCTTCGGCCGGGGCCTGAAGCCGATCCGAGCGGACGAGTGCGACACCGTGTTCTGGCGGGAGCCGGCCGAGTGAACGGTTCCGGGACCGGTGGGTACCGGACGTACGGAGACCTCGAACCGGCGCGACCGGTCAGGCCTCGGCGGCCGGGCAGACAAGCCGGAAGTCGCACCAGCCGCAGACTGCCGGTGAGGGTCGCGGCTCGAAGTCCTGGGAAAGCACGCCTTCGCCAACCTCGCGCACGGTGCGCTCGACCCGCTCCCGATCGCCCGGCCCGGACTCGACCGTGACCTTCTCGCCCTCGAGCACGTAGTAGTAGGAGCCCGACTCGATCTCCAGATCCCAGGCCTCGGCCGCACCGAGCCGGTAGAGCGCCAGCTGGATGTCGCCGCCGTGCCGGCCGGTGTCCACCCGCTGACCGGTCTTGTAATCGATCACCTCGTAGCTGCCGTCCGGCGCCTGGTCGATGCGGTCCACCCGGCCCCGCAGCCAGTGCGGACCGACCTTGAACTCGAACTGCCGCTCGAGGAAGGCCGGGGCGGAATCCGAAGCCCGTTCGTTCTCCCAGTAGGAACGCATCGCCTGCCGGGCCCGGTCGCGGAACTGGAGCTCGTCGTGTGACTCACCGAAACCGGTCCGGCGCCAACCCTGCTCGAGGAGGCCCATCAGGTGATCGAGGCCCTCCGCCGCCTCCGGTTCATCGCTGCCGGCACCGGCTCGCGCCAGGGCAGGCTCGTGGAAGCGCTGGAGGACGTTGTGGATCAGGATCCCGAAACGCATGTTGATGGTCGGGGTCTGGGGGATGCCGAATACCCGGGCGAACTTGTACTTGAGCGGGCAGGTGAGGTAGAGATCCAGGTCGGTGGCGGAGAGCCGCAGATCCTCGCCGCGCCGAGGCAGGAAGGAGTCGAGGGAAGGCTCGGCCCGGGATTCGGCGAGGCCGTGGCGCAGGTTGCGGTCGCGCTCGCTCGCCAGCAGCCACGGGTCGAGGGTCGACCGCTCCAGCTCGGCCAGCTGCTCCGGGGTCGCGACCTGGGCGAGCAGCCCGTTGACCGCCTCGATCGCCTCCTGATCGGCGCCGCCGCCGGGCCGCTGGGCGAGCGCCGCCAGCTTCAGCAGCTCCAGGTAACGGGCCACCGAACGGTTGATGTCCTCCGGCGTGTCGAGACGCGGCTCGTTCAGCTCAGATCCGGCGCGCCAGGATGCCTCGATCACCTCGTCGCGCATCATCCGCCAGGTCGCGTGGAGATCCTCCTCCGGGCCGAAGAGCTGCTCGTCGTGGACCTCTTCCAAGGCACCGGTCACGGTCAGCGCGGCCTCGACCGGATCGGTCGGGTCGCCGCCTCCGGCCGGCGGATCCCCGACCCGGGAGAGCACGACCTCGCCCCGAGAAGAGGTGATCGCCGTCGCCACGGCTCCCGCCGAGTTCGGCCCTTCGGCCCCGAGGCCCAGCAGGTAGATCCGCCCCCACTCCCGACCCTTCACCCCGTCGAGGTCGAGGATCGGCACCCCGCCGGTGTCCGGCAGCCCCGCGACCGGCTCGACCGAGAGGCCTCCGTCGGCAAGGGCGGAGAGGAACTGGGTGAACTCCCGGGTCGAAGCCAGGGGCTCGCGGCGGGAGAAGGCGGTGGCCAGGTCCGCCAGCCGGGAAAGCCCGAGCAGCCGCTCGGCGGTTTCGGGGCGGGCGGCGAACAGGCGCTGGCGCCGGAAGCCGACCCTTTCGATCAGCCGCCGCACGAACTCGTCGGGGCGATGGGTGTCGACGGCCCCGGCGGCCGCCTTGTAGAGACGCAGGAAGGAGTTCAGTCGCTGACGGGCCTCGGGCACCATCTGAGGGCTTTCCAGGGCGGCCTCGCAGGCGGTGACCATGTCGACCTTGCGCCGTTTGG
>JBEBXB010000123.1:0-6641 GCA_040391885.1 Conexibacter woesei
GAGCACGACCGCGTCGGCGGCATGGCGCTCGATCTCGCCGGTGATCAGGTTGCGGGCGATGATGCCGCGGGCCTCGCCGTCGACGATCACCACATCCAGCATCTCGTGCCGGTTGAAGACGGTGGCGTTGCCGCCGGCGACCTGCTGCTCCAGGGCGCTGTAGGCGCCGAGCAGGAGCTGCTGGCCGGTCTGGCCGCGCGAGTAGAAGGTCCGCTGGACCAGAACCCCGCCGAACGAACGGGTGGCGAGGCCGCCGCCGTACTCACGGTTGAACGGCACGCCCTGGGCGACCGCCTGGTCGATGATGTTCTCGGAGAGCTGGGCCAGGCGCCACACGTTGCCTTCACGGGCGCGGAAGTCGCCGCCCTTCATCGTGTCGACGAACAGCCGCCGGACGGAGTCGCCCTCGTTCTTGTAGTCCTTGGCGGCGTTGATCCCGCCCTGGGCGGCGATCGAGTGGGCGCGCCGGGGGGTGTCCTGGAAGCAGAAGCTCTTGACCTTGTAGCCCAGGCCGGCGATCGAGGCGGCGGCCGACGCTCCGGCCAGGCCGGTCCCGATCACGATCACGTTCTTGCCGGCACGGTTGCCCGGGCCGATCATCGTGTGGGCGTCGAGCCAGTTCTGCCACTTGTCCTCGATGGGACCGTCGGGGATGCGGGCGTCGAGCAGGGTCACGAGATGCCTCCGGGGATCGCGCCGGTGAGGTTGGTGAGCAGGGCCGCCGGGGTCTCGGGCGCGTCGAGCACCCCGGTGATGAAGAGGATCGGCACCAGCGCGAAGCCGACCACCAGGACGACGCTCAACGCGGTGGCTCCGTGGCGGAGACCGGCGTTGCGCTGGGGGTTGTCCCAGCCGAGAGTCTGCGCGACAGACCAGATGCCGTGCCGCAGGTGGATGCCGACCAGGCATACGGCGGCGACGTAGAGCACGACGAAGTACCACTCCTGGAAGGCGTTGTAGAGATTGGCGTAGATCGCACCGTGCTGGAGCGGGGTGATGTCGATCGTGAGCGTCGTGAACTGCAGGATGTGGAAGACGATGAAGGCGAGCAGCAAGCTCCCGCTGAGCATCATCAGCCGGGACTCGAGGCTGCGACCGATCCGGGCCTGCGGGTGTCCGGCAGGGCGGGCGGCCCGGTTGCGGATCGAGAGTTGGACGACGCCGGTGATGTGCGTGACGATCGCGCCGAGCAGCACCACGCGGACCGCCCAGAGGACGAACCCGTGAGGCAGCAGCGGCTCGCCGAAGTCCCGCAGCCACTGCGAATACCAGTCGACGCGAGCTTCGCCGGTTCCCGGTCCGAAAAGCGAGTTCAGGTTCCCCGCCATGTGGAGGATCAGGTAGCCGACGAGGATCGTGCCGGTGACGGCGACGATCGTCTTCTTGCCGATACTGGATCGCCAGTACTCAAGCATCGGACTTCCCCATGACTGCCAGTGTTGGTTGGACGCACGTCTTCACGGCATCCAATCCTATGCCTCCGATAAAGGATTTGACCCGCGGCTTTTGGCTTTGGTCAGCCTAATTCACAGTGAAGGGGCGAAAAATGCGGAGCGACGAGGCGATCTGACCTATGCTCGCCGCAATGAGCAAATTTCGATCATCCCCAGTCCTCGGAGGCCTATCGACGGGCTTTCGGCAACTCCTCGCAGCCGGATCGATCTGCCTGATCGGCGGGTTCGCTCTCGCCGGATGCGAGGCGTCGGTGAGCACCGGCAACACGGCCGGCGGCAGCGAAGCCGAGGAGAAGATCAAATCGCAATATCCGGAGCAGACCGGCCTGGAGCTGACGACGATCTCCTGCGACTCGACCGATGCCGAGACGGGCAAGGTCTTCAGCTGCGAAGCCACCAACGAGGCGAACGTCGATCTCAAGATCGAAGGCACCGTCGGTGAAGTGGACAGCGATGAGGACAGATTCAAGTTCCGGTGGGAGGTCACCGGCGCCGTCGCGGCCGGAGACGCCTACGCCGAGCCGGCGCTCACGGAGCTGCGATCCAAGGGCTTGGAGATAGAGAGCCTGGCCTGCCCGGACGGGATCGAGATCAAGAAGGGCACCGTCGTGACCTGCACCGCGACCTCACCCGACGGTGAGGAACGCGACGCGGAGCTGACGCTCACCGACGGAGACGGGGGCTTCCGGATCACGGTCAAGTAGCGGTCTCCCTGGCTCGGCCATCACCGGAGGCCACCCATCCGCGCGCCGAGCCAGGGCGTCATCGTCACCGCCCAGGTGGCGGTGTAGTGGTACTTGTCGCGATACACGATCATGCCGCGGTCGACCGACCGGCACCATCCCTTGGGGCAGAGCAGCTTCATCGGGTCGATGATCTGAACCGCCTTCACCCTGCGGGCGCCGTGGAAGTCGAACGCCGTCGACCCGGAACGCTTCGCCTTGAAGCCGCACCGTGAAGGCTTGCGCCGGTTCGCCTTCTTCTTCAGGCAATCCGGCGGCCGGAACGGAGCCAGGGCCTGATCCCGAATCAGGATGACCTTGGCCCGCTTCCCGCGCTTCGACTTGAACTTGCGGAGTTGGCGCAGCGTCTTCGCCATCCCGGTTCTGAGCACCGGCTCGCTCGCCTTCCGGCTGAGGAGCTTCCCGCGTCGTTTCGCCCGATACTTCGAACCGGTCGCCGTACTGACCACGACCATGTCCGGCTTGAACTTCCGGATCCGTTTCATCGCTTTGCGGCGCCATTTGTCGCAGAGCGAGTCGAAGCTGACCCGGGCCACCATGCATCTTCCCCGGGCCAGGGCCAGGAGCCGCCAGTTTCGCTGCTTGGCCAGCTTGATCATCGGAGGCCCGTACTGGAGGGCATGCGAGTCCCCCAGCAGAACCACGGACACGTCCGATTTCCGGTTCCCGTAGATGCAACCGCGAGGGCTCGTGTTCTTCCTCTGGACGATGCAGCCGTCCTTGAACATCCGGCCCTTGTCGTACTTCGCCTTGGCCGGCGACGGCTTCAGCTTCACCGAGGACGTCACCGCCTCGCCGGCAGGACTGCCGGCGGAATTGCTGGCCGAACCGGGCGAACAGCCCGCGGCGAAGGCGAAGATGACGATTGCGATCAGAGGCAGTCTGGACTTGGTCAAGTGTCTCACGGTAGTACAACCGGCCAGGACATCAACCGTTTCGGAATGCTGATCCAGGCCATTAGGGTTGAACCATGACCGTCGACTCCGATTTCATCCACGTCTACGAGCCTGGATCCGGCGATTCCACCCTGCTGCTCCTCCACGGAACCGGGGGCGACGAGCGAGACTTGCTGGCCCTCGGGAGGGACCTCGACCCCGACGCCAACCTGCTGAGCCCCCGTGGCAAGGTCTCCGAGAGCGGGATGCCCCGCTTCTTCCGGAGGATCGCCCCGGGCCGCCTCGACATCCCGGACTTGCGGGTGCGGACGGACGAACTGGCCGGGTTCCTGAGCCGGGCAGCCGGCGAGTACGGATTCGAGCTGGCCGAAACCACCGCCGTCGGGCTTTCGAACGGGGCCAACATCGCGGTCAGCCTGCTGATGATGCACCCGGGCCTGATCGGCGGCGCGGCGCTGCTCAGGCCGATGTACCCGTATCCGGCTCCATCGGACCTCGACCTGGCCGGCACCCGGGTCCAGGTGGCATCGGGCGGGCGGGACCCGATGGTGGACCCGGCCGAACCGGTGGCGTTGGCCGCCGCCTTCGAGACGGCCGGCGCCGAAGTCGATTTCCGGATGGACCCGTTGGCCGGCCACGGATTGACCCAAGACGACCTGGAAGCCGCCCGGGCCTGGTTGCGCAACAAACCCTAGTATCCCTATCCGGATTTAGTAGATTTGACTGTTTGGGTCCCTACGGAGACGAATTCGCAGACGTAGCCGGTGGAAAGCATGCC
This sequence comes from Conexibacter woesei, assembly GCA_040391885.1. Taxonomy (GTDB): domain Bacteria; phylum Actinomycetota; class Thermoleophilia; order Solirubrobacterales; family 70-9; genus 67-14. The sequence goes on from JBEBXB010000123.1 coordinate 3,872, forward strand.
GGTGAACCCGCCGGCGAACCCGCTGTTGGGGCCGCACTACTGAAAGACTCAGGACAGACGGACTGAGAGCAACCAGAGGAGACACATGAGCGAAGAAGAGAAGACTTTCGGGGCCGAGACCAACGCCCTCCACGCCGGCCAGACCCCCGACCCGACGACCAACGCACGGGCGGTGCCGATCTATCAGACCGTCTCATTCGAGTTCAACGACGCCCAGCACGCCCAGGATCTGTTCGCGCTGGCGGAGCCGGGCAACATCTACTCGCGGATCATGAACCCGACCTGGAACGTGCTCGAGGAGCGGATGACCGCCCTCGAAGGCGGGGTCGCCGCCCTGGCGCTCGCATCCGGCCAGGCAGCCGTGACCTACTCGGTGCTCAACCTGACCCGGGCCGGTGACAACATCGTCGCTCTCTCCAGCCTCTACGGAGGCACGTACAACCTCTTCGCGCACACGCTGCCGCAGTACGGGATCGAGGTCCGCTTCGCCGATCCGGACAAGCCGGAAGAGCTGGCCGGGCTGGTCGACGACAAGACCCGCCTCGTCTTCGGCGAGACGATCGGCAACCCGCGCCTCAACGTGATCGACGTCGAAGCCTGGGCGAATGCCGCCCACGCGGAAGGCCTGCCGCTGATCGTCGACAACACCGTCGCGACCCCGGTCCTGACGAACATCTTCGAGCTCGGTGCCGACGTCGCCGTCCACTCGGCGACCAAGTTCATCGGTGGCCACGGCACCACCATCGGCGGCGTGATCGTCGATGCCGGCAGCTTCGACTGGGTGGCCAACGCGGAGCGTTTCCCCGGCCTGACCCAGCCTGACCCCTCCTACCACGGAGTCGTCTGGGCCGACGCGCTCGGCCCGGCGGCATACATCGGCCGGGTCCGGACCGTCCTGCTGCGGAACATGGGCGCGGCCCTCTCCCCGTTCAACGCCTTCCAGCTGCTCCAGGGCATCGAGACCCTGCCGCTGCGGATGGAGCGTCACAGCGAGAACGGCCTCGCCGTCGCCAAGCACCTCCAGCAGCACGCGGGCGTGAGCTGGGTTTCATACCCCGGCCTCGAGGGAAGCGACAACTACGAGATCGCCCAGCGCGTCCTCAAGGGTGGCGGCAGCGCCCTGGTCGCCTTCGGAATCGAGGGTGGCCGCGACGCCGGCCGCAAGTTCATCGAGTCGCTGGAGCTGTTCTCGCACCTCGCGAACATCGGTGACGCCAAGTCGCTGGCGATCCACCCCGCGACGACGACTCACTCGCAGCTCAACGACGACGAGCTGACCAGCGCCGGCGTCAGCCCGGACATGGTCCGCCTCTCGATCGGCATCGAGAGCATCGGCGACATCCTCGCCGACATCGACCAGGCCCTGACCAAAGCAGGCTGATCGGGGTCGATGACCGAGACAGCCCGCAACGCGCTGCTCCCTGACGAAGGCCCGTCAGGGAGCGTCGGGCTGGTCGAGACCAAGCGGGTGGTCGTCTTCGATGACGATCGCCCGCTGACTCTCGATTCCGGCGCCGAGCTCGACCACGTCGAGGTCGCATACGAGACCTACGGCGAGCTCAACGAGGATCGCTCCAACGCCATCTTCATCTGCCACGCCCTCTCCGGCGACGCGCATGCCGCCGGAATTCACGAAGGGGACGATCCGAACCGGCCCGGATGGTGGGACAACATCATCGGTCCCGGCCGGCCGCTGGACACCGACCGCTTCTTCGTGATCTGCGCGAATGTCCTGGGCGGCTGCAAGGGCACGACCGGCCCGTCCTCCGTCAATCCGGCCACCGGCAAGCCCTGGGGCCTCCGTTTCCCGCTGGTCCAGGTGCGGGACCTGGTCAACGTCCACCGAGGTCTGCTTCGGGAGCTCGGGATCCAACGGCTGCTGGCCGCGGTCGGCGGTTCGCTCGGCGGCATGCAGGCGCTGCAGTGGTCGATCGATCACCCCGGCGACCTCGACGGTGCCGTGATCGTTGCCGCGTCGGCCCGCCTCACCGCGCAGAACATCGCCTTCTCGGCCGTCGCCCGCGAGGCGATCATGCGGGATCCGGACTTCGCCGGCGGCGACTACTACGGGAACGAACGCCGCCCGAATGCCGGCCTCGCCCTCGCCCGGATGATCGGCCACATCACCTATCTCTCCGAGGAGTCGATGCGGGAGAAGTTCGGCCGCCGGATCCAGGACGCCGAACTGCCCCGCTTCGGATTCGACGTCGACTTCCAGGTGGAGAGCTACCTCCACTACCAAGGGCAGTCATTCGTCGAGCGCTTCGACGCCAACAGCTATCTCTACCTCGGTCGGGTGATGGACTACTTCGATCCCTTCGCCGACCCGGTCCGCACCCAAACCCAGCTCGCCCAGGGGAATACGTCCTTCCTGGTTCTCTCCTTCGATTCCGACTGGCGATTCTCCGCCGAGCACGCGCGGATCATGGCCAGCGAACTGCGAGGGGCCGGGGCGCCCGTCACCTTCCAGGAGATCGTCTCGCCGCACGGGCACGACTCATTCCTCTTTGCGAACCCGCCCGAGTACCACCAGACGGTCTCCGCCTTCATCGGCCGGCTGGCCAGTCAGAGGGGACTCGGCTGATGCGGCCCGATCTCGACATCGTCGCCCGAATGGTCGGCGACGGCGTCTCGGTGCTCGACCTCGGCTGCGGCGACGGGGCGCTGCTCGAGACGCTGATCACCCGCCAGGGATGCACCGGTCTCGGAGTCGAGCGCGAGACGGAGGACTTCCACGCATGCATCGCCCGCGGGGTGCCGGTGACCCACG
>JBEBXB010000124.1:0-6558 GCA_040391885.1 Conexibacter woesei
GGATGGTGCGGGCCTTGTCGGCCAGCGCCCGGGCGATCGCCTGACGGATCCACCACGTGGCGTAGGTCGAGAACTTGAAGCCCTTGCGGTAGTCGAACTTCTCCGCCGCGCGGACCAACCCGAGGGTGCCTTCCTGGATCAGGTCGAGGAAAGGCAGACCCTGGTTCCGGTAGTTCTTGGCGATCGATACGACCAGGCGGAGGTTGGACTCGACCATCTTCTGCTTGGCGTCGAGATCACCTCGCTCGATCCGCTTCGCGAGATCGACCTCTTCCTGGGCGGTCAGCAGGCGAACCTTGCCGATGTCCTTGAGGAAGAGCTGGAGCGAGTCGGTCGTCATGTCCGGCTTGAGGTCCAGCGCATCCTTCTTGCGCCGGCGGCCGCGTCGGCCGTCGGACCGTTCGTTCTCGGCTGAGGTCTTCTGGGCCGGGTCGACATCCTCGACCAGCTCGATACCCTGTTTCTCGATGTGACCGTAGAGGTCTTCGACATCGGACTCGTCGAGATCGACCTCGGCGACGGCAGTGGCGACATCGCCAAAGGTCAGCACCCCGAGTTGCTGCCCGCGGTTGACGAGTGTCTTTACTTCTTCTAGTTCCTGGAGTTCCGCTACAAGCATTCTGTCCCTATCTGATTTCCCTGACGCGTCTGGATGCCCTGCCCGCCACTTTGCGGGCCGAACTTGAAAGCTGAAATGCGAACCACCCGTCAAGATCCGCATCACGCCCCAATAAATCCGGAGCAGCACAGACCGGTGCCGTCAGTAAGTGGTCAAACGAGTGGACGGATATTAGCCGCTTCACTTAGTAAAGTCAAGTTCCCGATGTCCGCACTATTCAAACGTCGAGCGCTCTCTTGAGTTGCGGTGACTGTGACCAGAATCACGAACTGACCTCCACCGAGGAGGCCATCCCGCTTTCGAAGCAGTGGAAGCACCTCCCCTGGCTGCAGGCGTTCTGGACCAGGGCCTACAGCGAGAACATCACCGGGCTCTCCGGCATGGTCGCCTACAACCTGATGCTGGCGGTCTTCCCCTTCGCCTTCCTGGTCCTCTTCATCTTCAGCCAGGTGCTGCGGATCAACGGCGTCGAGGACGGCATCTTCAACGATCTCCAGCGACTGTTCCCCGACGCCGAGCAGAACACGCTCAACGACATCCTCTCGGCGATCCGGTCGAACTCCGCCACCCTCGGTGTGGCCGCCGCGATCGGCTCGCTCTGGATCGGAGCTTCGTTCTGGGGAGCGATGGACACCGCCTTCTGCCGGATATACCACGTTGAATGCCGTGGCTGGTGGGCGCAGAAACGGTTTTCGCTCGGGATGCTCCTGGTGGTGGCGCTCTTCCTGCTCGGCAGTGTCCTGCTGCCGGCCGTCGAGGGCGCCCTGATCCGCCAGACGGAGAACCTCCCCTTCGGGCTGAACGAGATCCAAAGCCTGGACAACGCGGTGCTGCTCTCGGTGACCCTGACCCTCAACTTCGTGGTCGCCGCGGTCATCTACTGGGCGGTGCCCAAGGGTCACATGCCCTGGCTGGCGGTCTGGCCCGGGGCCCTCTTCACCACCCTGGTCGCCGGTGTGGCCAACTGGCTATTTCCGGTCTACCTGGCGAATGTCTCCGCCCTCAACCGGTTCGGCACGACGGTCGGGTTCATCCTGATCGCGCTGCTCTGGTTCTACCTCGTCGCCTTGACCATGCTGGCCGGAGCCGTGATCAACTCGCTGAGGCACGAGTACCACGACCGGGGCGTGCTTCCCTACGGGATCGTGACCCGGGCGACGCTGCTGGCCGAGGCCCGGGCTCGCGAGGAGGCCGAATCAAGCCGGGAGCGACCGATCGCTGAGCCATACCGGTCACTGACCGAGCCCACCCGGCCGGAAGGCCCCGTGACGCCCGGCCATCCGGGGGATCGGGGCCGCCCCGGGGCCCCTGCCGATCCGGGAGAGCCGGGTTCGACCGAGGTCGAGGAGACCCGGGTCATCCCGATCGATTCGCGTCGCAACCGCCGGATCTGAAACCGCGGCAAGGCCGCGGACTCACCTCGGGGCGCGACCCCGGCTAGCTGTGACGGCCGCCGGTGATCTCGCGCAGCTTGGCGCGATCGTGACGGGCGCCGACCTTGCGGACGGTGCCGGAACGCGACCGCATGACCAGCGACTCGGTGGTGGCGAAGCCCTTGTGGCGATGAACCCCGTCCAGCAGGTCACCGTCGGTGACGCCGGTCGCTGCGAAGAAGACGTCGTCGCCGCTGACCAGGTCGTTTGCGGTCAGGACCCGTTCGAGGTCGTAACCGGCGTCGAGCGCGGCCTGGCGCTCCTCGTCGTTGCGAGGCCAGAGCCGGCCGACGATCTCGCCGCCGAGACACTTGATGGCGGAAGCGGCCAGCACGCCTTCCGGAGTGCCGCCGATGCCCCAGAGCAGATCGATGCCGGTGCCTTCGGATACCGCCAGCAGCGCCGCTTGGACGTCGCCGTCGGTGATGAACCGGATGGTCGCGCCGGCCTCGCGAATCTCCTTGACCGTCTCTTCGTGGCGGGGCCGGTCGAGGATGGTCAGGGTGACGTCCTCGGGTCCCCCGCCCTTCCGCTCGCCGATGGCGCGGATCACGTCACCGATCGGATCGTCGAAGTTGAGGAGGTCGGCGAACTCGGAGGCGGCCGCCATCTTCTCCATGTAGACGCAGGGGCCGGGATCGAACATCGTGCCCCGTTCGGCCAGCGCGATCACGGCCAAAGCCCCGCCGAACCCGCGGGCGGTGAGGGTCGTGCCCTCGAGCGGATCGACGGCGATGTCGACCACGGGCGGGCTGCCATCGCCGATCTTCTCGCCGTTGAAGAGCATCGGGGCTTCGTCCTTCTCGCCCTCGCCGATCACGACCAGGCCGTCCATGGGGACGGTGTCCAGGAGCACGCGCATCGCGTCGACGGCGGCTCCGTCGGCGGCGAGCTTGTCGCCGCGGCCGACCCAGCGTGAGGCGGCCAGGGCCGCTGCCTCGGTCACGCGAACCATCTCGAGAGCGAGATTGCGATCGGGCTTGTTACCGGAACGAACGTCCTGCGAGATGACAGCCATGGACGGGAGGCTATAACGGCCAAACAAACCGTGGCTTCACGATGATTTCCCCCGGTGGCGGGGATAGGCTGCCGCCATGCCGATCGATCGCTGGGGTCTGACCCTGCCCCTTCCCGGGGTCCCGCTCGCCGACCACAAGGAGTTCGTCCAGCTGGCCGAAGCCGAGGGGTACACGGACATCTGGACCGGCGAGACCGGCGGGCCGGACGGATTCACCCCGCTCGCCCTGAGTGCCGCCTGGACGGAGACGGTGCGGCTCGGCACCGGAATCGTCGGGGTCTACCAGCGTGGACCGGCACTCCTGACCCAGCAGGCCGCCGCCCTCACCGACGCGTCCTCGGGCCGTTTCGTGTTGGGCATCGGCGCGTCCTCGGACCGCATGGTCGCGGGCTGGAACCGGATCCCCTTCGAGAAGCCGCTGAGCAAGGTCGAGGAGACCCTCGACTTCCTGCGGGTCGGGCTCGCCGGCGAACGAACCGAGACGGGATTCAAGCTGGAGACTCCGCCGTCCCATCCGACTCCGATCGTGCTGGCGGCGCTGCGAGGCAAGATGCTGCGTCTCGCAGTCGAGAAGGCGGATGGCGCCTTCACCAACTTCCTGCCTCTCTCGGGGCTCCCCAAGGTGGTCGACGGCATCGCCGGGGCACCGGGCGGGTTCGAGCTGCTCTGCCGGTTCTTCTGCATCGCCGGTGAGCGAGAACAGGTTGAGCCGCTGGCCCGGTTCATGTTCTCTAGCTACGTGACCGTTCCCGTCTATGCCAACTTCTTCCGGTGGCTCGGCTACGGCGACGAGATCGCCCCGATGGTCGAGGCCTGGGAGGCGAAGGACCGCCAGGGAGCCGCGGCGGCAGCCCCGTGGGACCTGATCGAGGACACCTTCCTGGTCGGTTCGCCCGAAGCCATCAGGGAGCGGCTCGACGCGTACGTGGCCGGCGGGATCACCCTGCCGGTGATCACCCCGATCACCACCCCCGACAACCACGCGGCGCTGATCAAGGCACTGGCCCCTTAGACCACGCCGGCCCCGGCCGTCCGCGCCGGTCACCCGGTTCCTTCGGCTTCGGGGTCCAGCCAGACATCCTTGTCCCAGGGCGGCGTGATCGGGTCGAACCGGGCCGGCCGCGCGATCGGGTCGCGGCGGATCGTTTCCAATGGCACCAGCCGCACCCGGCTTCCGGGCGTGTGACTCGGGTAGCGGCGGCCGTCCACCCTTCCATCGACGTTGCCCGCATGGCTGCCGCCGGCGATCAGGTAACGGTCGGTGCGTCCACCCCAGCCGCCCCTTCCGCGCAGGCCGGCCGATTGGGCCGCCTTCCGGAAGATTCCCCAGCCCATGTCTGAGCCCCAGTTCGCCGCCGAACGGGTGTGGTTGTAGCCGGCATGGGAGGAGGCCCGCTGGGCGACGGTCCCGTCCGGGTCGACCCGAACTTGAAATGACTCCCAATCGTGAGGGTGAAAGCCCTTCCGCTCAAGCATGGGGACTCCACGCAGCGACGCGCTTTCCGGGTAGTAGGCCCAGTAGGTGATGAAGAGCCGTCCGGCTCGCTTTCCGGAGCAGTCCATCGCCGCGTCGGCGGCAGGATCGGCCCCCGCCCCAGTCGACCCGGCTCGGCAGTCGAGCACCCGTGTGAAAAGGGTGACCGGCTCCCCCGCCGTCGATTTCACCACCTCCCCCTCACCCGGCCCGTCGGCGCAGTAGGGGGAACGGCAGGTGCGATAGTCAACCGGCAGCCCGAGCAGGTCGGGCCCGAAGTGGAGGTCGGGCGCGTAACGCCGGATCTCCGTGGCGATCCGCTCCCCGTAGGACCGATCTAAAGGGGGTTCCCGGGCACAGACCCGCGAAAGGGAGGCTGCACAGAGCATCTGCCGGGACACGGAATGGATCAGGGCGGTGCCCGGTACCCGAGCCCCGGCCAGCAGCAGCCCCGCCATCAGAGCCGAGACCAGCAGCACCAGCCCGACCCATTCCAAGGTGGATTGGCCGGACTCGCCGGTGTCCCGGGGCATAGATCGACCAAGGAGACATCGGACGATCCGGGACGGCGGGGAAGGCAGTACGGCCATACCCGGAAACTGCCGTAATTTCGCTCACAGGTGGTTCGCTGACCGTGACGATTCACGGAAGCCCGGTTCACGCCGAGACAACATCCTCAATCCAGGCTGCGATCACACGTTGCAGCCAGGTTGGGACACGTGTCCGAGCCAGGTTGAGATCACGTCTTCGCGGCGGATATACAGTTCGGGCATGCCCGATCCCACCCGCCGCCACAACCAAGCCGACCTCAACAAGGAAATTCAGTGGAAGCGCTGGGCACTCGGCGTTGCCGTGTTGGTGCTCCTGATCGTGGTCGCCCAGAATTCGCAGAAGGTCGACTTCAACGTCCTCTTCCTCTCGACCGACTCACCGCTGATCGTCCTGCTCCTCGGGGCTGCCCTGATCGGCGGCGTGATCGGCTACACCGCCCCGATCCTCCGCCGCCACCGGCACAACACCCGTAGGGAATACGAGAAGGATCAGTAGGCCGCAGAGGCGTCACCCTGGATCGCTTCAAGCCTCGCTTTCGCGATCGTGACCGCCTCGGGGTTCGAGTCGATGAGGACGTAGCGACGACCGAGTGTGGCCGCGGCGGCCCCGAGCGTGCCGCTGCCGCAGAAGAAGTCGAGGCAGCGATCTCCCGGCCGGGTCGAAGCGGTGACCATTCGCCGGACGATCCCTTCCGGCTTTTGGCTCGGGTAGCCGGTCTTCTCGTTTCCGTTGGTGGGAACGATCGTGTGCCACCAGACGTCGGTCGGCAGCTTTCCCCGGGCCGCCTTTTCGGGGGTCACCAGGCCGGGTGCCATGTATGGCTCCCGGTCCACCTCGGATGAGTCGAAGTAGTGGCCGCCCGGGTCTTTCACGTAGACGAGGATCGTGTCGTGCTTGGCCGGCCAGCGCCGTTTCGCCCGGGCACCGTAGTCGTAGGCCCAGATGATCTCGTTGAGGAAGGAATCTCGCCCGAAGATCTCGTCGAGGAGGAGCTTGCAGTAGTGAGCTTCCCGGTAATCGATGTGGAAGTAGAGCGTCCCGGTTTGATCTAAGAGTCGATGGGCCTCGAGCAGGCGTGGTTCGAGGAATCCGAGGAAGTCATCGAAGCTGTCGCGGTATGAGGATCGTTCCAGGAGCTCGGTCCGGTAGCGCCGACCCTTGTAGCCGGTTCGATCGCCCTCTTCGTCGGCCACGGTCCTAATCGACTGTCGCGCCTGGACCTGACCGGTGTTGAACGGAGGGTCGATGTAGATCATCTGAAACGAGCCGTCGCCGAACCGCGGCAACAGCTCCAGGTTGTCCCCGAGCAAAATCAGGTCCTCACCCGAATCGGGATCCACTCCCCCGCCGATGTCCCCGACTTCGGTCACCGGCCCAACCTAACCCAACCGGACCAAGCACCCACCACCAGCCCAGGACCGGGAGCGCAGCGACCCGGTCCATCAAGACCCCACCAGCCCAG
>JBEBXB010000125.1:0-6492 GCA_040391885.1 Conexibacter woesei
AAGGAGATGGCACCGTTACCGCCGCCGCCACCCTCGACGTAGATCTTTGCCTTGTCGTAGAGCACGTCGTCAAGGGTATGGGGTCGGCGCAGTCAGCGCGGGCAGCGCCCGGCCGCATGGAGCCTCTTCCGATACTTGCGCATCGAGCTGCGGCGCATGTCGCCGTGGGTCTGGCGCCGGAGGCTCTTGACTCGTTCGCGGTGAAAGCGGGAACGGAGGCTCTCGTTGTGGCCGATCACGTCCTTGATGCCGATGCCGTACCGGCAGCGAAGCCAGCGCGTCAGCCTGACCGAAGCGCGGAGTTGACGGCGATCTCCGAGCAAGTCCTCGTCGCGGTAGCCGACGTGCTCGATCCCGATCGCGACGTGGTTCAGCCCCACGGTGTGGCGGCACCGTTTGTCGAGACCGACCATCTGGACGATCCGACCCCGCCGGGAGATAACGAAGTGAGCGCAGACGTTGGGCCGTTCGTTCAGCTCCGGGTCGGGCCCGCCCTGGGCGAAGGTGTTGAAGATCGAATCGACGCTCGGGGCGGCCGCCACATGCTCGACTATTTGACGGGGCCGCTTGAGTCGCCACTGCCGGACCCCGTAATGCCGTTTCGAGTAGTCCGCCATCTGGTGGCGGCGGACCGGGCCGAACGGGATCCATCGCTTCGTGATCCGCGGTTTGAACACCTTGCCGCGGATCTGGGCCGCCTCCGCCTCGCCGCCGCTGCCCAGACCGGCCAACAGGAAGGCGCCGGCGAGGACGAGCACCGCCAGACCCGCCCCGCCCCAGAGCGATCGCACCGGGGTCGCTGCCGCCGGGACGCGCAGCTCAGGCCCCGGTCAGGGAGGTCTTCGCGACCGCGTCGTCGGCTGGGGCCGTGAGCGGCTCGGGGACGACGAAGTCGGGGATGGCGATCAGGGCCGCGCCCTCGGGTACATCCGGCAGCCCCGCCAGCAGGTTCCAGTTGCGGACCGGCCGGATCAGGATCTCGCCGGTGACCGGAGCCGTCCTTTGCCCGGCGCCTTCGACCGCCCCGGACTTCGGGTCGCCCGGCAGGTGCGAACCGATCCGGTGGCCGATCGATTCGGCCAGATCGGAGGCCGACTCGCAGCCGTCATCGGAGAGGATCCGGACCGAGTCGAGGCTGTGGATGTCTCCCTTCAGGATCGCGGCGGGGATCGGCGTGGCCTCGGCCACCGCCTCGGCCCAGCCGCCGGCTGCCCGGGCGGGCTCGTCCTTGATCATCGCCAGGATCAGCGAAGCCTCGCTCGAGGCGGCGGCGTTGAGCACCCCGCGGGCGAACGAGGAGTCGTGGACCAGCACCAGGTGGGCATCCAGCCCGGCGGCCACCGCCGCGTGGTCCAGCCGCTCCCGGGCCTCCTCGTCGAGTCCGGGATGCTTCGGGTCCCGCACCGTGATCACGGTCGCCGTGCCGCCTTCCGGGGCCGCTATCCACGCAGCGACCCGCAGGGCCGACTCGGCCCGGTCCAGTTCCTCGATCGCGACGACGACGTGGGATCCGAGCGGTCGGTAGTCGGAGATGACCGGGCCGATCTTGGCGACCGACCTTTCCGCCACGAAGGTGCTGAGGATGACGCTGAACAGGATCACCACCAGCGAGGCGTTCACCACCGACTCGCCGAACAGCCCGATCTGAAGCCCGACCATGACCGCGGCCAGCGTCGCCGCCGCCTGGGGGCTGGTCATCGAGAAGATCATGCTCGCTTCGTCGCGGGTGAACTTCAGCAGCGGCACTGTCAGGTAGGCGGCGATCGCCTTGCCGCCCATGCAGGCGACGATCAGCAGGGCCGCCAGTCCGAGCGTGGAGGGCTCGACCATCACCGCCGGATCGAGGATCAGGCCGACCGAGACCATGAAGATCGGGATGAAGACGGCCGAACCGAAGAACTCGACCCGGTCCATCAGCGGGCCGCCGTTGGGCACCAGGCGGTTGAGCGCAAGGCCGGCGAAGAAGGCCCCGACGATCCCTTCGATCCCGAACACCTCGGAAAGCGTCGCCGCGGTGAGGAAGGCGCAGACCGCGATCAGGTAGCGGACCGACTTCTCGGTGCCCAGCCGGCTCATCGCGAGCCTGGCGATCTTCGGCATCAGCCAGAGGGTCGAGAGCCCGAGCAGGATCAGCCCGATCACGAGCTGGATCATGATCTCGCCGGTCGAGCCGCTGCCTGTCTCCGTGCCGGCGACCGCTGCCAGCACGATCAGGGCGAGGGTGTCGGTGATCACCGTCGCCCCCACGGCCGTGGCCGCTGCCGGGCTGGCGGCAAGCCCGGACCTCCGGATGATCGGATAGGTGAGAAGCGTGTGGGAGGCGAGCAGGGAACCGAGCAGCAAGGCGGCGGGGACCGACCAGCCGAGCGCGAAGCCGACGGCGGTCCCGAAGATCATCGGCACCGCGAAGGTCAACCCGGCGAAGATCATCACCCCGCGCCGATGGATCTGGATCAGGGAGAGGTCCAGCTCCACCCCGGCGACGAACATCAGGTAGAGGAGCCCCAGCTGGCCGACGTCGGGGACTGTCGTGTTGCCGGCGGCGATCACCCCGAGGGCGTGCGGGCCGATGATGTAGCCCCCGATCAGCAGCCCGATGATGCCCGGCAGCCGGAACCGCTCGATCAGGATCGGTCCGGCCAGGACGATCAGGAAGAGGATCATGAACTCCCAGGCCGCCCCCTCGGGCGTATGCAGACTCAGCACTGTGTGTTCTCCTCGGTCATCGGATCAGGGGGATGTCGGGCACCGTGAACGAGCCGGACTGGAGGCTGGTGCCGAGCCACTCCTCGGCCAGATCGGAGATGGTTCCGTCCGAGGTGAAGCCGCGGATGGCCGAGTTCACCGCTTCCACGTTCGAGGATCCTCCTGGCAGTGCCGCCGAGAGTGCTTCGTCGCCGTTGAACTGGGCGGCCACCTCCAACTCACCGTCCGACGCTTCGGCCAGGGCGAGGGCCACCGGAAGGTCGAAGAAGGCGGCGTCGGCCCCTCCGCGGAGGACCGCGTCGACCACCGCGGTGCGATCACGGGCGATGGTCATCTCCTTCGGCCGGACGACCTTCTCCAAGGTCCCGACCAAGGTCGTTCCCCGCGGCACGACCCACGAGAGCTCGCGGGCCTTCTTGAGGTCCGGGATGCGCTCCCCCGCCTTGACCAATGCGGCGGGCGGAGAGGAGATGTACGGGATCGAGAAATCCAAGTTCTGCTCCCGCTCGGCGGTCGGCGTCAACTCGCGCAACCCGATGTCCGCCCCGGCGAGATCGCCCTCGATCATCTTCTCGAAGGAAACCGTGCGGATCTCGATCCGGTCGAGCCCGAACCGTCCCGCCAGCGCCTCGGCGAGGCCGAACTCGAATCCACCGATCGGGTCCTCTTTCGTCCCGAGCCAGAAACCCGCCGACGGCACCTTCTCGGTCGCCACCGTCAGCACCCCGGGGGTGACCGGTTCGAACTCACCAGCCGGCCCGTTGCCGATCTCGACGCGGCACGACGCCAGTGAGAGTCCGGTCGTGACCAGGAGGAGCAGGACGAGGGCCGGACGAAAGCGCACCCGGAGAGTCTATGTCCTCCTGCAAACTGAAAGACCCGCCGGAGCGGGTCTTTCGAAGTGTTGCGTTCCGGTCCTTGTCGCGACCGGTTCGTAGCCGTTACTCGGCCGGGGCCACCGTCACGGTGCGCCCACGACGTCCGGGCTTGAACTCGACGGTGCCGGGCCGCGTGGCGAAGATCGTGTGATCCTTGCCGAGTCCGGTTCCGTCTCCGGGCCAGAACCTCGTGCCGCGCTGACGGACGATGATCTCGCCGCCGTTGACGACCTGGCCGGCGAACACCTTCACCCCGAGCATCTTCGGGTTGGAGTCACGACCGTTCCTCGAGGAGCCAAGTCCCTTCTTATGCGCCATCGTTGGCCTCCTTGTTATCGGTGGTCTTCTCGTCAGCGGCCTTCGGGGCGGCTTCCTTCTTCGGAGCAGCCTTCTTCGCCGCGGGCTTCTTGGCGGCCGGCTTCTTCGGAGCTTCCTCCGTCGCCGGGGCCTCGGCCTTGGCCGTCTCGGCCTTGGGGGCTTCTTCCTTCTTCGGAGCTGCCTTCTTCGCCGCAGCCTTCTTCTTGGCTCCGCCGAGTGAGGTCACTTCCAGCCTGGTCAGCTCGGAACGATGTCCGGCTCGACGGCTGTAGCCCTTCTTCGCCTTGTACTTGAAGACCTTGATCTTGTCGCCGCGCAGGTGCTCGGTCACGGTCGCCTCGACCTTGAACTTCTCCAGGTCCTTGGCGGTGACGACCACGTCGTCTCCGCTGACCATGACCGGCCGCAGGGCGACCTTGTCGCCTGCTTCAGCCTGCAGACGATCAACGACCAGCACCGTGCCTTCTTCGACCCGGTACTGCTTGCCACCACTTTCAACAACCGCGTACATATCCTGAGCTCTCAAATCCTTGTCTTTTCAGGTCAGCCCGACAGGGGGCGCCTCAACTCTCGGCGTCCGCCTTCTTGCGACCGCGCCTGCGCCGACCGCGCCGCAGGCCGAACCGACCGGAGTTTACCGACTTCTCGTCCGCAGGATCCTTCCCCCCGTCCTTGCCATCACTTTTGGCTTCGGAGCTACCGTCGTCCTTCTTGGCGTCGGCTTTGGAGCTGTCGTTGCCGCCCGCGGAGGAGCCTTGGCGGGAGCCTCTCGGCTCCCGGCTGTCATCGGACTTGCCGGATCGTCCGTTGCGACCGGAGCCGCTGTCCGACCCGCCGCCACCCGATCCGGACCGGGAGCGGGAACCGCCTCCCCTGCGGGACCGTCCGCCGGAGTCGCTCTCCGGCTTGGAGCGGGACTCGGCCGGCTGGTTCTCCTCCGGAAGGAGCGAAGCGATGGCAGAGGCCCGTTCGACCGATTCGATCCGGACCATCTTGCGCTCGCCGACATCGCCGGCGGCCCCGGTGATGCTGATGATGTACGAGTCGATCCGCGCGATCGCGTCGTCGGCGTTGTACATGTGGGGCTCTTCGACCTTGACGAAGACTTCCTCGCCCGGGCGGAACGGCAGGGCCCGCTCCTCGATCCCGGCCCGTTCGCCGGACTCGATAAGTTCGAAGTTGTCGATGGCGAGGGCCTCGCCGCCTTCGAAGTGGAACCGCTTGCCGGTCTCGCTCTCCAGCTCGATCAAGCCGGAGTCCTGGTCGTTCAGGAGGGTCGCGACCTTGGGGTGAACCCTGATCAGGAAGGCCTCGTCACCCGGATGCTCCTTGGCGATCTCGGACATCTTCCGGAGCCCTTCCAGCGCGACTGTCTGGGCGGAGAGCACGACGCCCTCGCCTTCGCAGGTCGGGCATTTGACGGTCAGGATCTCGCGGACGCCGTCGGTGATGTTCTGGCGGGTCATCTCGACCAGTCCGAGCGGCGAGATCTCGACCAGGTAGCTCTTGCTCTTGTCGGCATCGAGCGCGGTGCGGAGCGTGCCCAGGACCTTGTCCCGGTTCTTGCCCTTGGCCATGTCGATGAAGTCGATGACGATGATGCCGCCGATGTCGCGAAGCCTCAGCTGCCGCACGACCTCGGCCGCCGCTTCGGTGTTGACCTTGGTGATCGTCTCTTCGAGGCCACCCTTGCCGCGACCGGTGAAGGAGCCCGAGTTGACGTCGATGACGGTCAGGGCCTCGGTGTAGTCGATGATCAGGTAGCCACCCGAGGGCAGATCGATCCGGTGGCCCAGGGTCGACTGGATCGCCTTCTCGATCTCCCACTTCTCGAAGAGGGGCTTGTTGCCCTTGTAGAGCTCGACCCCCTCCACCAGTTCGGGGGCGGTCCGCTGGAAGAAGCTGGTGACCCGCTCGAACTGCTTCTCGTCGTCGATGATCGCCCGGTCGAACTCGTTGAGGAAGACGTCACGGAGGACCCGGACCGGGAGGTCCTGCTCCTGGAAGACGAGCGACGGGGCGCGGACGTCCGTCTTGCGCTTGTCGAGGACCTCGTTCAGCCGGTGCAGGTATGAGATCTCCCGCACGAAGTCGGTCTTCTTGGCGCCGTGGGCGGCGGTCCGGACGATCAGCCCGCCCGGGCCCTCATACGTCCGTCCGACCATCCGGCGCAGGCGCTCGCGCTCCTTGTCGGCGAGCCGGCGGCTCACTCCGACCCCGGAGCCCGAGGGCGCGTACACGAGGTAGCGGCCGGCGATGGTGACGTTCATCGAGAGGCGGGCGCCCTTCGACTTGATCGGATCCTTGATCACCTGGACCAGGATCTCCTGCTTGGGCTTGATCAGCTCGTCGATCCGCCGGCCCTGGCCACGGCCCCGTTTGGGGGCGGGCTGGCCGTCGGGAAGCAGGATCTCGTCGACATGCAGGAAGCCGTTGCGTTCGAGGCCGATGTCTACGAATGCGGCCTCCATCCCGGGGAGGACGTTGTCGACCTTCCCGAGGTAGATGTTGCCCACCAGTGAGCGTCCGCCGCGGCGTTCGATGTACACCTCGGCGACTTCACGCTGGGACTTGACTGTCTTGGCTTCGA
>JBEBXB010000126.1:0-6488 GCA_040391885.1 Conexibacter woesei
AGACGTCACCGGTGTTGACGACGAAGTCCATCTTCGGCTTGGCGCCGTTGCCGGCCCGGTTCGGGGCGTTGTCCGCGAAGTAGTTGAACTGGCGGATCATCGCGTCTTCTTCCTGGGGGTTGAAAGCCTCGTTGGGGCGCCAGGAAGAGGTGTAGGAGCCACCCATCGGGTCGAGGAACTCGACCCGGGCGGGGCTCTCCTCGTCGGCGAGCTGGAAGTCGGTCAGCTGGCCGAAGTAGGAGATCGGGGTCCGTCGCTTGTCCCGGCCGGTTCCCGCGGTGCCGAGGGCGCTCCCGGATTCGGATCCGTCACGGACGGTGTAGCCCTCGCCGGCACCGAGGCCGAGGAAGCGGAAGCCGGAATTGGCATCCGGAACGAGTCGCTGCTCGAGCGTCGACTTGCCGAACGTGTCGGTGGTGGCCGCCTGGGCGACCGCCACGGCACCGACTGTCATGAGTGCCACTATCGCGACGATCACTCTCGTGCTGATCCGCTTCATCCCCTGGGTTCTCCGTTCTGAAAGGTCCCGGAATCCGCCGGGATTGGTCTGGACGCGCGGGTCGCGCGTCCGAAGTCTGTGCACGAAAGAACCGCCGGGAACTCCGGAAGTTGCTCTCGTACATCACTGTTTATACGCGATTCCGGCGTCAGGGCACGTAAGTCGTGTCCAGCCGAACCGGCCTCGTAGAGGCCTTGGTCCGCGATTGCGGATCAGCCTCCCTGGAAGGTGACGATCCGTTCCTCGGTCATCTCGATGATCGACCAGGCCGGGCCCTCCCGGGTGTTGCCCGAGTCCTTGACCCCACCGTAGGGCTGCTGATCGGCCCGGAAGGTCGGGACCTCGTTGATCAGCACCCCGCCGAACTCAAGCGTCTGCGCGGCTTTCAGTCCGTTCCCGATATCGCGGGTGAAGACCCCCGCCTGGAGCCCGTAACGGGAGTCGTTGGCCATCTCCAGCGCCTGGTCGAAGTCCGAGAACCGGTGGATGGTGGCCACCGGTCCGAAGATCTCCTCACACCAGACCCGCGTCTCCAGCGAAGGGTTCTCGATCAGGGTCGGGGCGAGGCAGCGGTCCTCGTCGACGAGCTCGCCGCCGGCCAGGATCGTGGCCCCGTCCGCGGAGGCCTCGTCGATCCATTCCTTCACCCGGTCTCGATCACCACGGGTGATCAGCGGGCCGACGTCGGTGTCCGGATCCATCGGATCGCCCACCTTGAGGTTCTTCACGTTGGCGACCAACCGTTCGATGAACCGATCGGCGATCCCTTCGTGCAGGAGGATCCGCTGGGTCGAGATGCAGGACTGTCCGGCATGGGAGAAGGCGTGGATCTGCGCCTTGTCGGCGGCCGTCTCCCAGTCGCCGTCCTCGTTGACGATCAGCGGGGCGTTCGATCCGAGCTCCAGCCCGACCCGCTTGTGCGGGACCTTGCTGCGGATGCCCCAGCCGACCTGGGCCGAGCCGGTGAAGGAGATCGCCGCGGTCAGGTCATGCTCCACCAGGGCGTTGCCGACGCTGATGCCGCCGCCGGGGATCACGCTGAGCCAGCCGTCCGGGAGACCCGCCTCGATGAGGATCTCGGCCAACTTGATCGCCGAGATCGGCGTCTGGCCGGCCGGCTTGAGCACGACCGCGTTGCCGGCCGCGATCGCCGGTCCCAGCTTGTGGGCGACCAGGTTGAGAGGGAAGTTGAAAGGGCTGATCGCACCGACGACGCCGAGCGGCACCCGCAGCATCACGCCGAGCTTGCCGACGCCAGCCGAGGAGGCTTCCATCGGGACGGTGCCACCGGTCAGCTTGCGCGCCTCGACCGCGGAGAAGGTCATCGTGTCGGCAGTACGAGCGGCCTCGCCCCGGGCTGTCTTGATCGGCTTGCCGGCTTCGGCGGCGATCGCCTGGGCGAGATCCTCCTGGCGCTCGTGGATCAGCTCGGCGGCACGTTCGAGGATCTCCGCCCTCTGGAACTGAGGGATCGGTTCCTCGGTGAATACGCGATGGGCGGCACGGACGGCCTGGTCCACCGTCTGCTCGTCACCCTGCGCGACCCGTGCGACCAGGCTCTCGTCCCAAGGGCTGAGCACCTCGTCCCACTCGCCGGTCTCGATCCACTCGCCTGCCAGAAGCAATTTGTAATCCACATCGACCTCTTTTCGAAACAGCCTTTGCCGGCTTGATGCCGCCACCAATGCGTCCTGCTGATTTCCGATTCCGACTCCCTCTTGAAGACATTGTGGCAGGGCGAGTCCTTCCTCCGGCGAACGTGTTCCGGGAGTATCTGCACCCAGCCGATGAACCACGATCCGAGTTCCCGGGGCGTCGCCCCGCACAGCCTTCGCCTTGCCGGCCTCGCCCTGCTCGCGATGACGGTCGCGATGGCGGCCCTGCTCTGGCCCGCGGCCGGGGCCGACGGAGCCACCTGGCGGGTGAAGGGCGGCGGATTCGGCCACGGCGTCGGCATGAGCCAGTGGGGTGCCTACGGCATGGCGAAGAAGGGCGCTTCCCACAAGCGGATCCTCCGCCATTACTACCGAGGGACCCGGATCACGAAGTTGAAGAAGGCCCGAAAGGTGCGGGTGCTGCTGAGGATCTCCGCGGGGCCGGTGCGGTTCTCCGGGGTGCGGCGGGCCTGTGGCGTCGCGCTGAACCAGGGACGCACCTACGAAGCCAGGCTGCGCAGGGGCAAGGTGGTGCTCACCCGGGCCGACGGGAAGCGGCTGGCCGGATGCGGCGGCAAGCTCTGGTCAGAGGCCAGTGGCAACGTCCACTTCAACGGAATCGGCCGGTATCGGGGCGGGATCGTGATCGTCCCGACCAAGGAACCCCGGGGATCGCTCAACGTGATCAACGCGGTGCCGATCAACGCCTACGTGAAGGGGGTCGTCGCCAAGGAGGTGATCTCCTCGTGGCCGATGGCGTCGCTCAAGGCCCAGGCGGTGGCCGCCCGTTCCTTCGCCCTTTCCTCCCAGCTCGACGGCAACGGCTTCGAGCTGTACGCCGACACCCGCAGCCAGGTCTACCTCGGGATAGCCGCGGAGACGGCCCGCACCAACCGGGCCTGCTCCCAGACCTCCAGCCAGGTGGTCATTTACAAGGGGAAGATCGCCCAGACCTTCTTCTTCGACACCTCCGGCGGGCGGACCGAGAACGTCGAGAACGTCTGGTTTGGCGAGCCGATCCCGTACCTCAAGAGCGTCAAGGACCCGGAGGACGGCATCTCTCCGATGCATCGCTGGACGCGGAGGTTCTCACCGGCGGACATGAACGGCCGGCTCGGAAGCTACGTGAAGGGCCGTCTGAAGAGAGTTCAGATCACCCGTTACGGCAAGTCGAAGCGGGTCATATGGGCCCGGCTACACGGCACCCGCGGCATCTCGAAGATCCGGGGCGATTCGCTCCAGTATGCCCTCGGGCTTCCCGACCGGTTGATCTTCTCGATCGTCCGCAAGTGATCCCGGAGACCCTTCCAAGAGGTAACGCGACTTTTACCCCCGTAGCGGGCACAAAGTGAGTTACCTGGCCCCGGGATCGCTACTGCGGAGATCCCGCGAGATGCCCTGCGGCTAGAAGTCGTACGGGTCGGCCGGCTCGGTGCCCGGCAGCGGGACGATCGCCCCAAGAGAGGTCCCGAGTGCGGCCCCGACGACGACGTCGCTCGGGTAGTGCATGCCGAGGTACGGTCGGGTGACGGCCATCAGGGCGGCGGCCCCGAAGAGGGCGACCCGCAGCTCGGGGGCGATCCGTGACATTGCGGTCGCCGCCGCGAACGAGGCGGTGGCGTGGGCCGACGGAAACGAGAGCGAAGACGGGGCGCCGCCCAGCGGCGGCAGGCCTTCGAGCTGAGGGCGCGGCCGACGGGCGATCAGCTTGATGCCGAAGTTGAGGACGATCGCGACCGGTCCGATTGCGGCGGCCGCGGCCCACTGTTTGCGTCGGCGCCGATCGACCAAGGCGCCGAGCGTCCCGATCCCGAACCACAGGTAGCCGTTCTCGCCGGATTTGGCCAGGGCCTGGGCGGCCTTCTCGGCGACGGGATGGTGGCCCCGGGTTCGCATGATCCGGAGCAGGGAAAGATCGGCAGCTTTCATCGTCGCGCAGGATAACCCGCCGACGTGTGAATCTCCTGCCGGTTCAGCTCAGAAGCCGATCTTCTGGTCGCTGGAGTCGGTGCGGACGAAGATGACCTTGCCGAGGTCGACCGCCACGGTGCCCTCTTCGCTCACGACTTCGAACCAGCCGCTGCCGGCGGAGAGTCCGTCTCGCAGCCCTTTGAGCTGATCGTCGTCGAGCCGCACGGGCAGGACCTGACCGCCGTCGAAGCCGATCTCTGCGCGGATGGCGGCCATCAGTGCGCGTCCTCGGCCGGTTCGACTATCTCGGTCAGGACCGAGCCCGAGGCGGCGGGGTGGAGAAAGGCGACGCGGCTCTGGCGGATGCCGGTGCGGGCCTCGGTGTCGATCAGCTTCACGCCCTCTTCCTTGAGTCGGGCGAGCTCAGCGTCGATGTCCTCGACCGCATAGGCGACGTGGTGGATGCCGACGCCCTTCTTGGCGATGAACTTGCCGACCGGGGTGTCCGGCCCGAGCGGAGCCAGCAGCTCGACGTGGCCGTCGCCGACGTCGAGCAGGACGGCTTCGACGCCCTGGGACTCGACCGTCTCGCGGTGGACGAGCTTCATCTCGAAGCTGCGCTCATAAAGCTTGATGGCGGCGTCGAGATCCTCGACCGCGACACCGATGTGATCTATGCGAGTGAACATTAGGATCCAGAGATTAGCTGTAGTCGAAGCTGCGTTCCCCCCGGTGCGCCGCAGCGCCCGCCGGGTTTACGCGCCAACGGTCGATTCGTCGCCGTCGCTCCTGGCCCGGACCGCCGGAATCAGAGCGAGGCAACCGGCCAGCGCGGTCGCGACCGCCCCGAGCAGGAAGGCCATTTCGGGGCCGTTCGTGTCGGCGATCTGACCAGCCAGGGCCGAGCCGGCGGCGATTCCGGTGATCAAGCCGGAAAGGCTCCAGGTGAACGCTTCGGCCAGAGCGCCCGGCGGCGCGACGCGGCCGACCAGCACGTACTGGCCCGAAAGGACGGCGGCGCCCGGCAGGCCGGCAAGCAACGCCAAGACGATCGCGACCCCCAGCGAACCGGCGAGCATGAGCGGCAGGATGATGAGCCCTCCGGCGAACAGCAGGGCCGCGTAACGGATGGCGACCGGCATCCGCCAGGTCCGGGCTCCGTAGAGGACGCCGCCGATCAGGCTGCCGACGCTCCACGCGGCCAGCAGGACCCCGGCCATCGAAGAGGAGTGGATCGAGACAGAAAGCGCCGGCAAGCCGACCTCCAGCGCCCCGAGGCCCATGCCGAACAGGGCGGCGGTCGCCAGCAGCAGGCGGAGCGGACGGCTGGCGAGCGCCCCACCACGGGTACGGCGGGGGCCGTCATGCGGCCAGGACCGGATGGCCGGCGCGGTGACGAAAAGCGCCGTCCCGCCGAGCAGCACCCCGGACACGGCCAGCAGGGCTGCCGCCGGCGAGGCGACGCTGACCACCAGGGCGACGAGCAGCGGGCCGGTCGTCCAGATCAGCTCCTGGGTGGTGGCATCGAGCGCGTATGCCGTCTCGACCCCGGCAGGCGTCGGAATGATCCGCGGCCACAGCACCCGCACCGAGGCCGATATCGGTGGCACCAGCGCCCCGGCGATCCCGGCGACCACCAGGACCCCTAAGGTCCCGGCGCCCCCGGTGACGACGGCCACCATCGTGACCAGGGCGGTGGCTTGAAGCCCCGCCAGGGGAATCAGGACCCGCCTCGGCCCGAACCGGTCGAGCAACGCACCCTGGAAAGGGGCCGCGATCGCCCCGGCGATCGCGAACATTCCGACCGCGAGGCCGGCGACGCCGAACGAGCCGGTGTGCTCCCGCACCATCAGCAGGATCGCCAGGGAGCAGGCCCCGATCGGCAACCGGCCGATCAGGGCGCTGACCAGCAGCCGGCGGGTGCCCGGAATGGCAAAGACCCCTCGGTATCCCCGGACGATGATCTCGTGCTCGGCGGTCGCCGGATAGCCGGTCGTGCCGGGAGCCGGGCCTGACGAGACGAGCGCCTCCTCTTCGGTTGCGGGATCGAACGAACCGTTCAAGCCCGGGTCAGTCGCCCTTTCGTCGGGCATCGAAGAATCCCCGGCGCGGTCGGAAGGTTCTGTCGGACTGGGACCCACCCCGCAAGTATCCCGATCCGCCCGACCCGGCTTTCCCGGCCGCCCCGATCCCGAGGAAGGGACCGGACCCCGACCATGGCCAGTCCGTAGGCGCTCAGCCTGCGGTCGCGGAGCCCAGCATCCGGGGAGGCAGCCAGGTGTAGAGGTGCTCCATCAGCTCGACGTCCTCGACGGTGATCCGTTCGTCGGCGCCGTGGACGAGGGGCTTGGTCTCCGCGAGGGTCATCCGCTGGGGGGCGAAGCCGTAGACGGTCGCGCCGAACGCCTTCCGGAACCAGTGGC
>JBEBXB010000127.1:0-6442 GCA_040391885.1 Conexibacter woesei
GCAATCGGGGGGATATCTTGGGTGATTTGCGGCGTCATCTCGCAGTTCTGGTGTGCCTGATCGTTTCTCTGGGGGTGGCGGAGACAGCCGGGGCAGCGGCCAACGGCCCGATCCTCTTCAGTGACTACACGTCGATCTGGAAGGTCCAGCCGGACGGGAGCAAGCTCAACCGAGTCGCAAAGAAGGCCGCTTGGAGCCTTCATGCCTCCCCGAACGGGCGTCAACTTCTCTACACCCACAGCGGACTGTTCCGGATGCCGATCGGCGGCGGAAAGTCCGTCAACCTGCTGAAGCGATACCCAATCGTCAACCGGTTCGCGAACGTCGGGTGGGCATCTTGGTCCCCGAACGGCAAGCGGATCGCTTTCGCCGGGCGTGACGACGCCCGTATCTACGTCATGCGGTCGAACGGGCGTGGCCTCAAGTATCTGTTCCGGAAGTTCCGGACCGGCCTGCTCCATCCGGTCTGGTCCCCGAACGGACGGGAGATCGCGTATATCGACGTGCAGCAAGGCTCGTCGCTCATGGCGGTGAACGTCAAGTCCGGCAAGAAGAGGCTGATCTACTCCGGGAGCGGCGAGGCCGGCACGCCCGTGAGCTTCGATTGGCATCCCAGTGGGAAGCGGATCGCCTTCTACGCCCCGTACCGGAACTGGATGATCGACAGCGACGGCAGCGACCTGCGCCAGATATCCCCGAACCAGGCTTTTGTCTCCTACGAGGACCTCGTATTCTCGCCAGACGGCAAGGAACTCCTGGGGAAGGCGCTGCCCAGCGGCAGCACGACCAGCGAACTGTGGCGCCTCGACGGCTATTTCGGAGCGGCGGACGGCGGGTTCGTCAAGGAGGTCACCGGCCGGTTCAGCGGCAGCCCGTTCTACCCGGAATGGGCACCCAAGGCACGGACCGGGAAGCGGTAATTCAAGCTACGGAGCCGCGGAGATCGCCTCGACCAGGTCGCCGGTCGCTTCTTCCGAGACTTCGCGGGCCAAGTCACCCTGGCTCACGATGCCGATCAGGCTGTGACCATCGATAACCGGGAGCCTTCGCACGGCATGCTCCTTCATCGTCGAGATGGCTTCCTCGACGGAGTCGTCGGTTCCGGCGGAGCCGTGGTGCCCGATGTACGGGCGGTTAGACGACTCCCGGACGGGTACCTCTCCGGGATGACATCCCCATGGAGAGACATCGAAGAGCGGGAAGAACGTCGACGGGAAGCGGAACGGCCGTTGCGCGAATCGGGCGAAGGCGAATCGGAGGGTTTCGAGGAAGCCGAGGCGGCCCTGATCCGCCAGGCCGAAGACACCGGCTCAGGGAGGAACCCGAAATACGACCAGGGTGAGCCCGAGGCGGAAGAAGACCCGGGAGAGTACGGCGAGGCCGACGAGGTCCGGTCATCCGAGAACCCGGATCGCGACTAAAGAACCCGGCCCGCGGGTATCGCAGAGTTGATCCCATGGCTGACCGTCAACTAGGCATCTACATCAACGACCACCTGGCCGGGGCGAAAGGTGGCGTTTCGCTGGCCAGGCGGGCGGCACGGAACTCGACCGACGACGAACGGAGCGCTATGTGGCGCTCGGTCGCGGCGGAGATCGAAGAGGACCGCGAGACGTTGACCCACATTCGCGACCTGGTCGACGCCAGCCCGAACCGGGTGAAATCTCTGCTCGCCCAGGGGGCGGAGCGGCTAGGACGACTGAAGACGAACGGTTACATCCTGCGGAGCTCCGTCCTCGGCCAGATGCTCGAACTGGAGATGATGCTGATCGGCGTCACCGGAAAGCTGGCTCTCTGGCAGGCCTTGGCCAGGCTGGAGGATCCCCGCCTCGAGGGCATCGACTTCGAGCGGCTGGTCGAACGCGCCGAAGCCCAGCGCTCCCGGCTCGAGCAGTACCGGATCAGCCTCGTGCCGGCGGCTCTCGGCGATCACCCATGAGCGATGTTCCGGGGGTGCCCGACTCCCCTTGGCTGCACACCGCCCCGGACTCCGCTTGGCCTCGCTTGGAGGTCGACTTGGAATGTGACGTCGCGGTGGTCGGAGGGGGATCGGCGGCGTCGCTGCCGCCCACCGGCTCGCGGAATCTGGGGCGTCGGTCGCATTGATCGAAGCACGGACCATCGGTTCCGGAGTGACCGGACACACTTCGGCGAAGCTCAGCGCCCTCCAGGGGACCGTGTACAGCTACCTGAGCAGGACGGTGGGCCCGGAGGCCGCCGCCAGACATGCGGAGCTCAATCAGGAAGGTGTCCGGCGTGCCGGCCAGATAGCTGCCGAGAACGGGATCTCATGTGATTTCCTCGAACGTTCCGCGATCACATTTGCCGAGGATCCCGCCCGGGTTTCCCGGCTCGACGACGAGCTGGAGGCGGCCCGGGCGGCTGGGCTCGACATGGAATCAGGCGGCGCCGCGTTTCGTGCTCGACCGGATGGTGAAGCGGGGAGCGGGCCCGGTCGAGAACGGCGAGCGGCGGGTGATCGGCGAAGGCCTGTCCCAGGTGGCGGTGTCGAGGTCCGAGGACGGCACCGAGCACCGGCTCTCGGCGAGATGCACCCATCTCGGCTGCATCGTCAGTTGGAACGACGCGGAGAAGACCTGGGACTGCCCCTGTCACGGTTCGCGATTCCACCGTGACGGGTCGGTGATCCAAGGACCGGCGGTCCACCCTCTCCCGGCGGCGGACTGATCGGGCGGTGTCTCCCTCCGCCCGTGACATGCCGCGTTGAAGCTTCCGAGCTGGAACGTCGCGGGCCGGATCCGGAAGATGCCTGTTTGACCGGGAAGACCGGTACCGCCGGTACGCTGGTCGCCAGCAAATTTCTATTCGGGGGAGTTGGCCATGAGGGACTCAATGACGATGCGCCGATGGGCGCTCGCCTTCGCAGCACTGACGCTTGGAACGCTCATCGCTGTGACCGGCCCCGTGATGGCCTCGAACCGGACTCTTGCCTCCGGCGAGCTCGACATCGAGGCACCGCGCTTCCCCGAGGCGACGAACACCTGGTTCGTGACGCTGAAAGGCCAGCCGGCCGCGGTCGCCGCCGCCCGGGAAGGCTCCGAGGCTCGTCCCGACGGGACCGCGGGTGCCGCCCAGAAGGACCTGATCGAAGAGCGCCAGGAAGCCGTCGAACCACAGATCGATGCGGTGGCCGACGTGATCTTCTCGGTCAGCTCCGTGGCCAACGGGTTTGCCGTCCGTGTCGATTCCGCCGATGTCGCCAAGCTCGAATCGATCCCCGCGGTGGCCAAGGTCGAGCCGCTCGGCACCTATACCCGCGACAACTCGGAGGCCGTCAAGTACACGAAGGCGATCGACCTCTGGAAGCCGGTCAAGGGCCTTCGTGGCGAAGGCCTCAAGATCGGCATCATCGACAGCGGCGTCGACTACGTGCACCGGAACTTCGGCGGTTCCGGCAACGGCACGGACTACACCTCGGCGAACTCGCCCGCCCACAATCCGCAGACCGCGGATTCATCCCCGAGCGGGTTCTCGGTCCCGGGGCAATCCGGACCGATCTTCCCCAGCGACAAAGTCGTCGGCGGCTTCGACTTCGCCGGTGACGCCTACGATGCGCGATACCCCGCGTCGAACGCACCCCGACCGGACCCCAACCCGATGGACTGCGCCTACGAGTCCGGTGGCGGCCACGGCACCCATGTCGCCGGCACCGCCGCCGGATACGGCCTCATGGGCGACAACTCCACCTTCACCGGCAGCTACGACGGCTCCCTGCCGAACATGAAGATCGGTCCCGGTTCCGCGCCGATGGCCGACATCTATGCCCTGCGCGTCTTCGGCTGCGTGGGTTCGACCGGCCTCGCGATCCAGGCGGTCGACTGGGCGGTGGACCCGAACGGCGACGGCAACCCCGCGGACGGGCTCGACGTGATCAACCTTTCGCTCGGGTCCGGCTACCAGACTCACGACGCGCCGCTGCAGCAAGCTGTCCAACGAGCGAGTGAGGCCGGGGTCTCGGTCGTGGCGTCGGCCGGCAACTCGGGCGACATGACCTACATCACCGGTGGGCCCGCCTCGGCCCCTCGGGCGATCTCGGTCGCCAACATGGTCAGCGGCTACCACTACGACCGTGTCCAGGTCGATGGCGCGAGCGGGGCCCATGCGTGGCTCAACGGCGACCTGCCGGCCCGCCGGGCGAACGATCCGGATCTCCCGGAGGCTCCTGTCAGCGGCAGCCTGGCGTACGACCCCCTGAATCAGGATGGGTGCGGTGCATTTCCGCCCTCGACCGGCAAGGTGCTGCTGGTCTTCCTCCACGGGATCTGCCCCTCGGCGAGCGTGGTGCCGAGGGCGGCCGCGGCGAACGCCGCCGGCGTCCTTTTCGTCTACATGTCGAACGAGATGACGGTCAACCTCGGCGGAGCGCCCGAGCTACCCTCGATGGCGGTCACGCTCGCGACCGGCGATGCGCTCCGGGATGCCGTGCTGGCCTCCCAACCGATCTCGGTGAGCTACGGCAGCACCGACCTCGGGATCGGGCTCGACGCCGACCTCCCGGGACCGATCGTCCCGCAAGGGAACCTGATGAACCCGAGCAGCTCGCGCGGGCCCGAGGCGGGCGGCCTACTCAAACCGGACATCTCGGCCCCGGGAACCGACATCCGCTCCGCCCGTTCCGGTTCGGGCACGAGTGAGGTCTCCCAGGACGGGACTTCGATGGCCACCCCCGTGGTGGCGGGCATCGTCGCGCTGCTGCGGCAGGCCCATCCCGACTGGACGGTCGAAGAGATCAAGGCAGCCGTGATGAACGGGGCCGGCGACCCGCCCGACCGTCACTTGGGCGGCAGCTCGGACCCGCAGCCCCCGCAACGGGCCGGGGCCGGGAAGGTCGATGCGCTCGCGGCTGTCGAAACCGAGCTGCTCGCCTATGACGCCGATCGTCCCGGGGTCGTCGGCCTCGGCTACGGCCCGGTCACCGTTCCAGTGGGATCGCCGTTTCACACGGACCGCCGGGTGAATGTGGTCAACAAAGGCTCCTCGGCGGTGAACCTCGATCTGGCATTCCAGGAACTGAGCTCGTTGCCGGGGGTCGCATGGAGGTTCCCGGACGGCCCTCAGGTATCGCTTGCCGCCGGTCAGTCGAAGGTCGTTCCATTGCGACTGGCGGTCGATGATCCCTCGCTGCTTCGCAACGTCAAGGATCCGGGGCTGGCGGCTTCGTTCGGGGCGAACAAGCGTGCCTGGCTGGCGGAGTCCAGTGGGTACGTCACCCTGACCCCGGTCGGCGGAGGCGAAGCGATCAAGGTCCCGGCCTACGCCAACGTGCGCCCGGCCTCGACCGTCATGGCGAAACGAGACGAGGTCCGTTACGCGGAGGGAGACACCGGGGCCGAGATCGAGTTCGACGGTGCGGGAGTGTCCGGAAGCGCCGTCACCGATTTTCTTTCCATCGGCCTGCCCCTCCAACATCTCTACAGCAGCCCTCCGCTGAACCCAGAGCCGACCACCATCCTCGGGAAGGCAGCGGACATCCGCGAGGTCGGAGCTATGAACTTCAACGGGCAGAACGGGGTGATCGTTTCCTGGCTGGGCGTGTCGATGGCCGAGACGAGTCCCGCCCCGTACCCGTTCGTCGGCACCCAACTGGAGATCGACGGCGACCAGGATGGCGATGTCGACTTTGTCTACTACAACGCCGTGTTGGCCAACACCGATGTGTATGTGACCGTAAGACACACCGTCGCAACCGGCACCTCGGCAGCGATCGGTTACGTTCCCGCCGCCGTGCCCACCCCGTATGCGGGTGTGTTCGACTCGAAGCTGATCGCCTTTCCCATCCAGCCGGCCCACATCGGTGAATCCCCAGCGGATCTGGAGTTCGATTTCCGGTTCTTGACCTACGCATCGGGCCTGAACGGAGAAATCGACCAGACCCCGTTCATGACCTGGAGCGAGGACGAATCCGACTACGACTTCAGCCAGGTTCAGCCCCTCGGTGGCGACCAGCCCGGCAAACGAAGTCTCGGGTTCAAGTCCACGCCAGCGGCTGGGGAAGAGCCCGCGGACCTGCTCTTCTTCCACTTCCTCAACCGACCGGCGGAGCAGGCCGAGGTGGTGAAGGTGCGCCGGGAGCACCCGACGACCGCCGATCTCACCGGCCCGGCGAGCGTTGACGAAGGCACATCGGTTTCGTTCGCGGCGACCGTCTCCGACGGCAACGACGATCCCTTCGAGATCTCCTGGAACGAGAACGGTTCCTGGGTGCCGGGCGGCCTCTCCCGTTCCCTGTACGCCAGCGACGGCCCGGGATCGATCACGGCGAAGGCCCGGGTAGTCGGCCACCCCGCGGACCCGATCGATCTGTCCGCCACGACCACGATCAGGAACGTGCCGCCGACCGTTTCCGCAGCGCCGGCCGCTCCCGCGTCGACGAAGTTGACGCTCTCCGCGACCGACCCGTCCACAGCCGACCTCGCGGCGG
>JBEBXB010000128.1:0-6405 GCA_040391885.1 Conexibacter woesei
TCGTTAGAGACAACTGTCACGAACGGGCTTTGACACTATGTCATTGAGGTCAGGCTGTTTCGTCAACACGCGATGAACGAGGTTAGACATGAGCGACGCGCCATTCCCCAAAGAACGTGACGAGAAGGGTGCCTTCGTCCGGCAGACGAGCGTCTTCCGGGAACGGGTCACCGCCGACGGCTCGTCCGGTTTCAAGGCGGAGCCCGGTCGCTACCACCTGTACGTCTGTTACGCCTGCCCTTGGGCCTCGCGCGTGATCATCTACCGCTCGCTGAAGGGCCTCGAGGACGCGATCGCGATGACGCCGGTCGACCCGATCCGGGACGACAAAGGCTGGAAGTTCTTCCCCGACGAGCCGGACCCGATCAACGGCTTCAAGTACCTCTCCGAGGCATACGAGGCCACTGAGGCTGGCTTCGACGACCGGGTGACGGTGCCGGTCCTGTGGGACAAGCAGGAAGGACGGATAGTCAACAACGAGAGCTCCGAGATCATCCGCATGCTCAACTCGGAGTTCGACGAGTGGGCTGCCAACCCCGACCTGGACCTCTACCCGGAAGATCTCCGCGACGAGATCGACCGGCTCAACGACCGGATCTACGACGCGGTCAACAACGGCGTGTACAAGTGTGGATTCGCGACCACGCAGGAGGCCTATGAAGAGGCCTTCATCGTGTTGTTCGAGGCGTTGGACGAGCTGGACGACCTCCTGGCCACGCGCCGCTTCCTCACCGGGCCGACGATCACCGAGGCCGACTGGCGGCTCTTCGTCACCCTGATCCGGTTCGACGCGGTCTACGTGGGCCACTTCAAGTGCAACCAGCGCCGGATCGCCGACTACGAGAACCTCGGCCCGTACCTGCGCGAGCTCTACCAGCAGCCCGGGATCGCCTCCACGGTCGACTTCGACCACATCAAGCGCCACTACTACATGACCCACCCCACGATCAACCCCACCCGGATAGTCCCGATGGGCCCCGTCCTGGACCTAGAGTCACCCCCCGGCCGAAGCCACCTCTAACCCACCCAAACCCCGGGCTAACCCAACCCCCGGCCGGTCCAGCCGGGCTGGCCCCCGACGGCCGGCCGCCCAACCCGGGGCTAACCCAACCCCCGGCCCACCCAAACCGGGGCCGGTACAGCCGGGCTGGCCCCCGATGGCAGAGCGCCCAACCCAATCCGGAGGCAATCCACCCCGTCTCGGAACAACCGGGGGCGATCCTCCACCCTCCGCGAATAACTGGGGGCGATCCGCCCCACTGGACTGGGTTCGATCGCCCCCGACCTTCGAGTGGGTGCGGTCCCATCGACTTCACGGCTGACCAGGGCAATATCGCGTTACTCCGTGGTATGGGAATTGTTGGTGTTCGCGCGCCACGTGTGAGCAAATTGCGGCCAGGGTCTGGGCATGACAAAGGCGAGGCTTCATTCTGGCGGTGACCCGAACAGTCGGGGTCCGGCATTCGGGAGATGGTCAGCACCCGATGCTGTCAGGCACGTGTTGGGAATCGCCGGACGTCAACACGGTTTGGCAGCACGGCGCCAGCTTCTCGCTGCCGGTTTCTCGGCAGGACAGATCGAATGGGCCATCAATTGTTTTCGCCTACATCCCGTGTACCAGGGTGTGTACGCCGTCGGTCGACCTATTCGGAATGATCGAGCATTCTGGATGGCAGGCGTACTGGCCGGCGGTCCGGATGCTGTCTTGGCGCGGAACAGCGCGGCCCGTTTGTTGGGCTTCAGCAACCGAGGACGACAGGTTGACGTGATCCGCCCCGAGAGCCGAAAGGGGCGGAACGTCCGCCTCGACAGGTCCGATTCGCGTTACGCGCGCCGTCTTCAGGTGCGACGAACCCGGAACCTGCCCGACCGGCACATAACTAAGATCGACGGAATTCCCGTCACTACGGCGGAACGAACCCTCCTCGATCAGGCTGGCGACCTTCCGGACAAGCAGTTCATCCACAGCTTCATCGAGGCTGATCGTCTGGGGCTTCTCGACGACACGCGCCTCGATCAGATCCTGGTCGACGGCCGTGGATTCAACGGAATCGAGCTGCTTCGCAAGCTAGTGGACGAAAGGGACCCGAGGATGCGGCAGACGAGGTCGCTCCTTGAGGCACTCCTTCTCATGCGCGCGGTTGAGCGACGTATTCCGATTCCCGAAGTCAACAAGCGGATCGGCCCCTACTGCGTTGACTTCTATTGGAAGATCGGTCGTTTGGTTGTCGAGGCCGATGGGCAGAACTTTCACGCCGGCTTGGGGCAAATCACGCGGGACCTAGAGCGAGAGAACCACCTCAAGCGGCGTGGCCTCGAGGTTCTCAGATTCACCTGGAAAGAAGTGAACGAGAAAAGGGATCTCACACTCGACCAGATTGAACAGACGCTTCACAGGCGGATCAGTCAGGGCTAAGGGTGAGTGGAGACGGCAGCCAGCTTCCGCCCCGGACTGACTGCCGCCACTGGACTGGCTGCCGCCACTAGACGGACTGACTGCCGCCACTGGACTGGCTGCCGCCACTGGACGGACTGACTACTCCCCCGGGGGCTGGTTGCCGCACTTGGCCGATCGACCTCCTTTTCCGGACCGGGGGCGATCGACCTGACCTGACTGGGGTCGATCGCCCCCAGTGTTGGGGAGGGTCAACAGATCACCCCCGGTGCTCGTGCGCGGTGTCGGATCGAGAGGGCTCTCGGAGGAAAGGTGACTAAGTTGATCGAGTTTGATACCTTTCTCCGCTCAATGTCGAGGAAGCTAATCAACATAGACGGGAATAGAGACGGGGCGGGTGACCGAAACGGGTCCGCCGATGCGCCGCAAGGCCCCGTTCTGAGGTCGTCCTCCGCGATCGGTTCCCTCGATCGGTCGAAGAACTCGCCCGGAACCTCGGGTGCTGCTGAAGCCGTGACCCCTGAAACGCAGGCCTTCGGTGCCGTGGCTGCCGGCGCTGCGGCCACTCAAACTTCCCCCCTGGTCGACGGTCCGGATTCGATTCCGGCACCCGATCGGGGTGGATCGGTGACCCCTCCCCGTCATGGAGCCGGCCGTCTCATCGGCTGGCTACGTCAGTGGGCGGTACAGCTCTCGGCGATCGCAGTGCTGATCGGGATCTGGTGGGCAGTCGCCGCGGCGGACATCTGGCCGGACCTCCTCGTTCCCTCTCCCGCGGACGTGTTCGGCCAGCTGTTCGTCATCACCGGCGACCACGACGGCATCCGGGGATACTCGGGCTACTACCTCCAGGAGCACCTCTGGTACAGCATGTCCCGGCTGCTCAAGGGTGCGGCCTTCGCCGTACTGCTCGGTGTCCCGGTGGGGATCCTGCTGGCGGTCGTCACGCCGCTCCGGTGGATCTTCGGACCGGCGATCGACTTCCTTCGCAACCTGCCGCCGCTCGCCTACTTCAGCCTCCTGGTGATCTGGTTCGGGATCGACGAGACCCCAAAGGTCCTCCTCCTCTTCCTGGCCGCCTTCCCCCCGATCGTGATCGCCACCGCGGGCGCCGTGGTCAACGTGCCGACCGACCGGGTCAACGCAGCCCGGATGCTCGGCGCCAGTCACCTGCAGACGGTGATCCACGTGACCGTCCCGTCGATCCTCCCGGAGGTGATGACCGGGATCCGGGTCGCCTTGGGCGTCGCCTTCACCACCGTCGTCGCCGCGGAGACCATCAACGGACTGCCCGGAATCGGCGGCATGGTCAGCGATGCCCAGCGTTACAACGCGACCGACGTGGTGCTGCTCGGGATCTTCGTCATCGGCCTCTGCGGCCTGGTGCTCGACCTCCTGATCCGCACGGCTGACCGTCTGCTCGTGCCCTGGCGGGGCCACTGAACTGGCCATTGAAACCCCGGGCTCCCTCTCTTCACCCAATCACCAAGAACACCAAAGACCAACGAAACCCAACCGACGTCTCGACCGAACCTGGGAGGTTCAACAAAAAATGAACGCAATATCGCTCTCCAACTTCCGACAGTGGCGCTTGCTGCTTGTCCTCTCCGCCTTCGTGGCGTCCATCGCGCTGGTGGCATGCGGCGGCGACTCGGATTCGTCCGACTCGACCACGTCGTCGGCCGCGTCGACCGCCGAGACGGAGACCATCGCCGACACCGGTGGTTCCACCCCCGACACGATCCGGGTCGGCTACCAACTGATCCCCAACGGCGACCTGATCGTCAAGCACAACGGCTGGCTCGAAGAAGCCTTCCCGGACACCAACATCAAGTGGGTCAAGTTCGATTCCGGGGGCGACGTCAACACCGCCGCCGCGGCGGGCTCGATCGATTTCGGACTCGCCGGTTCGGCGCCCGTCTCCAACGGAGTGGCCTCGGGCATCGAGTACAAGGTTCCGTGGATCCACGACGTGATCGGAAAGGCCGAGTCGCTGGTGGCAACCACGGATTCCGGTGTGACAGATGTGGCGGGACTCGCGGGCAAGAAGGTCGCCGCGCCGTTCGCTTCGACCACGCACTACAGCCTGCTGGCGGCACTCGACAAGGCGGGCGTCGACCCGTCGTCGGTCAAGATCGTCGACCTCGAGCCGGACGCGATCCTCGCCGCCTGGACCCGCGGTGACATCGACGCCGCCTACGTGTGGTCGCCCACCCTCGACGAGTTGCTCGCCGACGGTGGCACCGTCCTCGAGGACAGCGCCAACCTGGCCAAGGAAGGCACGTTGACAGCCGACCTGGCGATCGTCACCACCGAGTTCGCCGACCAGTACCCGGATGCGGTCCAGACCTGGGTCGACACCCAGAACCGGGCGGTGGAGCTCTACAACGACGATCCGAACGCCGCTGCCGAAGCGATCGGCGCCGAGCTCAGCATCAAGCCGAACGTGGCGCTCAAGCAGACCAAGGGCCTCGAGTTCCTGACCGCCGCGGAGCAGGCGAAGCCGGAATTCCTCGGCACCGAGGCGGCTCCGGGCGAGCTGGCCGGGCACCTCGAGCGGACCGCTCAGTTCCTGGCGGAACTCGGTCAGCTCAACGGCGAAGTCCAGTCGTCCGTGTTCAAGGACGCGTTGGCCCCTCAATTCGTCAACGGAGTGACGGGCGGTTGAACCCGGCCGCGCAAACCTTCCCTGCCGGGCCCCTGATGGGGTCCGGTGGGGCTGGGCGCATCTCTCTCTCCGGCATCAATCACCGGTACGGCAGGGACGCCGCGCCGGTGATCGCCGGGATGGATCTGGAGATAGATCCAGGAGAGTTCGTCTGCCTGGTCGGAGCCTCGGGCTGCGGCAAGACCACCCTCCTCAAGCTGGTGGCCGGCTTCGAACACGCCGAAACCGGTGCCGTCGTCGTGGATGGCACCCCGGTCGAAGCGCCGGGCGGGGACCGCGCGGTCGTCTTCCAACAGTCCAATCTCTTTCCGTGGCTGACCGTTCGCGGCAACGTCGAGCTCGGTCCCAAGCTGGCCGGAGTCTCCCGGGCGGAACGGCGCAAGATCTCCGACCGCCTCCTCGAGATGGTCGGCCTTCACGACGTCGGGGACAAGAAGACATGGGAGCTCTCCGGCGGGATGCAGCAGCGCTGCTCGATCGCCCGAGCGCTCGCCACCGACCCGGGCATCATCCTCATGGACGAACCGTTCGGCGCCCTGGATGCGATTACCCGCGAACGGCTCCAGGACGAGCTGCTCGACATCTGGCGAGCCAGTGGCGCCACCATCATCTTCGTCACCCACGGGGTCGACGAGGCGCTCTACCTCGCCTCGCGGGTGGTCGTCATGGGCGACCGGCCGGGTCGGATCCTGCTCGACCTGCCGATCGGTTCCTACGGGGCCGAGACGGCCGGCGACGCGCGACGCTCGGTGCGAGACACCACCTCATTTTTGGACCTGAAGCGAAAGGTCCGCGATACGATCGCCCAGGCCAGTGGCACGGGCAGGAAACCCACCCCGGAATCGAACGGGGTCCACACGGAAGTTCACCCAAGGAGTCATGACTATGTCGAGTAACAGCAACGGCCAGCCGCGTTGGCACTGGTTCCTGCCCACCTCCGGCGACGGTCGCAACGTGACCAACGTGATCGATCAGCTGGGCCAGACGGCGATGCCCCGCGAGGCCGACATCCCGTACCTGGCCGAGGTCGCGAAGGCAGCCGAGCGCGCCGGATTCGAGGCGGTCCTCACCCCGACCGGCTCCGGCTGCGAGGACGCCTGGGTGACCTGCGCCGCGGTCGCCCAGCACACGGAGAAGCTGAAGTTCATCGTCGCCTTCCGGCCGGATGCGATCCAGCCGGCGTGGGCCGCTCACCAAGCCGCCTCCTTCCACCGGCTGACCGGTGGCCGGCTCATGCTGAACGTCGTCACCGGCGGCGACCCGGTCGAGCAACGCGCCTTCGGGGATCACCTCGACAAGGAGTCCCGCTACCGCCGCACCGGCGAGTTCCTGGAGATCGTCA
>JBEBXB010000129.1:0-6397 GCA_040391885.1 Conexibacter woesei
TCGACCTCGAGCGGGCCGGGGCCTTCGCGATCCAGGTCGACGAAGCCGCCCTGCGGGAGGGGCTGCCGCTGCAGCGCCGGCATCGCGACGACTACGTGCGGTGGGCGGTCGACTGCTTCCGGCTGACCGTCGCCCCGGCCGCCCCGGACACCCAGATCCACACCCACATGTGTTACTCGGAGTTCAACGACATGATGGAACACATCGTGCGGCTGGACGCCGACGTGCTCTCGATCGAGGCCTCCCGCTCCGACATGGAGGTCCTGGACGCCTTCGCCGGGGAGCTTTCCTACCCGAACGAGATCGGTCCCGGTGTCTACGACATCCACTCGCCGCGGGTGCCCGATGCCGACGAGATCGAACGTCTGCTGGAGGCGGCCGAAGGTCGGGTCGCCAGGGAGCGGTTGTGGGTCAACCCGGACTGCGGCCTCAAGACCCGCGGTTGGGAGCAGGTGCGGCCGGCGCTTACGGCGATGATGGAGGCCGCTCGACGGCGCCGGGCCGCGGCCCCGGCCGCGACGGGATCGCGATGAGCGGTCTCGACCGGATACCCGCGTGGGCCACGACCGGCATCGGCAGCCTGCCGTTCACGGAGCCGCGGCTGGCCGCGAATCACGCCGCGGTGGCCTATGACCTGCCGTTCTGCCCCCAGCTGCCCCGGCTGGAGGGCGACATGATCTCCGAATGGCTGGGGGCTGACCCCCACCTCTGCGGGTGGTCGCCGGAGCGGGACCGGGAGAGGCCCCTGGCCTGGGACGCGTTCCTCGACCAGGTCTCACGCCGGCCACCGGCGCACGGGATGGTCAAGCTGCAGGTGACCGGACCGGCGACGCTCGCCTGCGCTCTCGAGAGGCAGGGCAGCGGGCGATCGTCGAGAGCCGACGCCCTGGCGCTCGCGCGAGAGGTGTCCGCCTGGCTGGCGGCCAACGTCGCCGCCCAGATCGCCGATCTCGATCGGCATGGGCTGGAAGTACTCCTGCTCGTCGACGAACCGGCCCTGGCGGTCTTCGGGGCCGACGGCACCGAGTCGGTCTGGGATCCCCTCCGGGCGATCGTCCCGGCCTGGGGCATGCACCTCTGCTGTGCCGTCCCCTGGGATCTCGTCGAAAGGGTCGAGCCGCAGGTGCTGTCCTTCGATCTGCGGGTGGAACGGGTCGACCGGAGGGCGGCGATGGCTCTCAACCGGCTGATCGCCAAGGGCGGGAAGGTCGCCTGGGGTGCGATCGCGGCCCATCGTCAGGAGCACGCGGTTCACGCATTGACACGTCTCCGCGCCGCGCTCTCCCGCGTTCCGGCGGCTCGGGAGAGCAGCCTGGTCACCGCTTCCTGCGGCACGGGAAGGATGTCCCCCGGCCGCGAGTACGAGATCTCGGCGGCGTTGATCGATGTCGCCCGCTCGATGCGGGAAAGTGGTCAGCGAAGCGATACGCCGGGGGATCGACCGTTCCGAGGCGCCCCGGCGCTTCGTGCAGCGGACCCAGGATCTGGATGAGCCGTAGCTGGGCCTGACCCGTCAGCGGGTTTTCGCGGTGCGCCTCGCGGGCTTGAGTCCGGGGCCCTTGGCGACGACCTTGACCTTCCCGGCCCGGCGGAGCTTCCCGGGCAGCTTGAACGCGACCGTGACCTGACATCCGGAGACGGGAGCGAGCTTCACCGGGGCGTTCCTACGGACCTTCCGGTGCTTTCGGGTCGCCCTGGACGCGCCGGTCACGACCACGTTGGCCCTGGCCGGGCAGCTGTCGGCCCGAGTCGAACCGACCCGGAGCTGGTTCACTCTGAGCTTGCCGCCCCGGACGGCGACGGTCGACTTGGCCCGGACGGTCCGCTTGCTCTTCTTCAGCCTCTTGCCGACCAGCTGCAGCGTCACCTTCTTAGCTCCGGCGAGCCTGCCCTTGAGCCTGACCGCGCCGGTCACGCGGCAGGCGGATCCGGCCGGCCGCAGCTTCAGGACCTTGCCGCTCCTGACGACCCGGGTGACCTTCCGGCCGCCCTTCCTGAAGGTGACCCGGGCGGAGACGATCGCCCTGACCCGTTTCACGCACGGCTTGGCGCCGTTCTTCTTCAGGGCCAGGCCCCGCAGGCGCAGGGTGCCGTCGCGCAGCTCGACCTTGGGATGCGCGGGACGCACCGGCAGGACCGGAGAGGGATCAGGACCCGGGGCCGGATCGGATTCGAAGCCGATTACGGCGGTGGGCACCTTCTGGACCGGGTAGTGACCGGTGGGCATCGCTCCGTCTCCATGCGGGGCGTCGTAGGAGTACCGGAAGCTCTGGGTGTCGCTGGCCCAGCAGGAGACGGTCCCGCTGTTGGTGACCGCGCAGGCGTGATGGTCGCTCAGACCGAGCGAAGCGACGTCGGTGACACCGGGAAGCGGACTCGGAGCCCACTGCGGATTGGGGCTCGCGACCACGGGGAAGCCCTGGTCGAAACGGAAGCCCCAGCAGGACACGGTGCCGTCACCGGCGATCGCGCAGGTCTGGCTTGCCCCGACGGAAAGGGAGCTCACGTCGTCGATCAGCGCGTCGACTGGGACGTTGCTGGTGGCGCCGGCGCCGTTGCCGAGCTGCCCGGACGGCCCCCACCCCCAGCACTTGACCTTGCCGGTTTCGAGCAAGGCGCACGTGTGACCCTCGCCCGCATAGATCGAGACCGCGCCCGTCAGGCCCGGGACCTGGCGGGGCCGAGACCGGTCGGTCGTCGTCCCATCCCCAAGCTGGCCGTAGTAGTTCCTGCCCCAACACCAGACCTGACCTTGGGCTTCTCCACCTGCAACCACACAGGCGTGGTTGCCGCCGGCCGCGATAGTGGGCCCGTTGGCCTGGTCCGCCCTCATGAACAGGGGCGCCATCGGCGGGGTCGGACGAATCACCTCTACCGGGCTCTGTTCACGGTTTGGTAGAGGCAGCGCACTGCCACCGCTCTGCCCGTAGTCGGAGCGACCCCAGCACCAGGCGTTCCCGAATTCGGCGTTGCCGCGCCGAGTCAACGCACAGGCGAAGTCATCGCCGGCGACGAGCGAGGCGATCCTGTCGTTGGATTGCGGAAGCACTCCATTCAGGTCCACGTCAACCGGGGAGTGCGCGCTCGGTTCGGGGAACCCTCCGACCCCGAGCTGACCGGAACTGTCGCTACCCCAGCAGCTGATCTTTCGGGCCGGCTCGGTGCCGTCACTTCGTACCGCACAGGAGAACACGATTCCGGAAGCGACCGCGGAGACTCCGGTCAGGCCAGGCACCGTTAGCGGGGAGGGCTGGGTCCTGATCTCTCCGCTGCCCGTCTGCCCGTATCTGTTGCTGCCCCAACAGTCGACTCGACCCGATCCGATCAGGGCGCAGCTGTGGTACCCGCCGGCCGCAATCGATTTCACATCGGCGAGCCCGGGGACGGGAATCGGGGTCTTGGAGCTGCCGACCTTCCCGTTGCCGAGCTGGCCCTGCGCCCCGTCTCCCCAGCAGCTGACCACGTCGTGCGCGGCCCCTTCCCTGTTCGGGCTGCTCACACAGACGTGTGCGCCACCGGCCGAGACACCGTTCGCCTCGGAGAGGCCGGGAATCTCGACCGGAGTCTCGGACTGGTCGGCCGTCGTCCCGGTCCCGAGTTGACCCTCATCGTTGGCTCCCCAACAGTGGACCCCGGTGCCGGCGACGGCGCAGGTGTTCGCGTAGCTGGCGGTGATTGCGCTCACACCGGAAAGTCCGCTGACCGCCTCCGGGGTCAGCCGCTCGCCCGTGGTGCCGTCACCCAACTGACCGCGATAGTTCTCGCCCCAGCACGCGATCGCCCCACCTGACCGGAGCGCACAACTGTGCTCCGCGCCGGCCGCGAGGCCGACCGCGTCGTTCAGGCCGGATACGTCTACCGGAACCAGTTCGCGGTCACCGTCCATGCCGTTGCCGAGCTGGCCGTCGTCGTTGTCACCCCAGCATTTCACCGTGCCGTCCGCGAGTGCCGCGCAGCTGTGGTTGTCACCGGCCGCGATGGCGACCGCGGTCGAGATGCCGGTTACGGGAACCGGAATCGCCCGGTCGTCCCTGGTCCCGTCGCCGAGCTGTCCTTCGTTGTTTTCGCCCCAGCAGGCGACCGTCCCGCCACTTTGGATGGCGCATACATGCCAGTCCCCCGCCGTGATCCCGGTGACGTTGCCGATCAGCGCCACGGAGACAGGGGTCGCCGAGCCAACGGACTGGCCGTCGCCGAGCTGACCTTCGCTGCCGCGCCCCCAGCAGGCAACGCTCCGGTCGGACCTGACGGCGCAGGCGAACTCGCCACCGACCGCCAGATCCGTCGCTCCGGTCAGCCCGTCAACCCGGACCGGCGAGCCGGAGATCGTGGTTGCGCCGGCGTCCCCGAGTCCTTCGCTGCCGGTGCCCCAACACCAGACGGTCCCGTCCTTCTTCAAAGCGCAACCGCTTGAATCGCCGACCTCGACGGAGGCGGCGTCTGCCGCTCCGGCACCCGCCAGGACGGTTCCCCCGAACAGCAGGATCAGAAGAAGCGGCAGCCATGTTCTCAGGGTCCGGCTACAGGGCTGCGGGGTGGGGCTCACGGGCAATGTTGCTCCTCGATGCGGGTGGGCGGCGGATACTGGTGAAGGACTATCCCTGAACCCAGGGAACCGTGCCCCGTCCATGCGGGTCCGGCCCGGAGTCGGCGTCAGGAAGCGGCGAGCCGATTCGGGACCTGGATTCAGCCCAACGGGACGACCCGCATCGCCTGGGCGAGCTTCAGGCCGAGGACATGCGATTCGCCGTCGATCTCGATCGAGATCGGGCCGTCGAAGGGCTGGCGCTCGATCATCTCCAGCTCGTCGCCGACGGCGATGCCGCGGCCGGAGAGCCAGGTGAGCATCTCCGGGTTCGAGTCGGAGACCCGGACGAACCGGGCGTGATCCCCGGGGGCCAGCGAGGCCAGCGCCGAGGTCTCCGTCTCCTCGACGGTGAGGTCACGGTCGGGTATCGGGTCGCCATGCGGATCGAAGGCGGGATCGCCCAGCTTCACGGAGATCAGTTCGGTCAGATCCTCGGAGAGAGCGTGCTCGAGGATCTCGGCTTCGTCGTGGACGCGCTCCCACGGAACATCGAGGACCTCGGCCAGGAAGAGCTCCAACAGCCGGTGACGCCGCAGGACCGCAAGCGCGACCCGAGTGCCCT
Source organism: Conexibacter woesei (assembly GCA_040391885.1). GTDB lineage: Bacteria > Actinomycetota > Thermoleophilia > Solirubrobacterales > 70-9 > 67-14. The sequence goes on from JBEBXB010000129.1 coordinate 5,151, forward strand.
CTGCTGTCAGCCGGACCCCGTGGTACGGCACGCGCTCGACGAGGCCGGCTCCGTCGAGCTTCTTGATCATCGCGGAGACCGATCCCGGCTGAACGCTCAGCCGCTCGGCCAGGTCGTTGGTCGAGGCGGTCTCCCCGCCCCAGCCGGTCAGCGAGTAGATCGCCTTGGCGTAATCTTCGACCGCGGCGGTCGGAAGACCGGCCGAACCAGCTTCCTGCTTTGGCTCTGGCGAAGGGGAACGCATGTTTTGAGCCTAGCCTAAAACTGCGTCGCTTCCGTTCCTTCGGGTAAGGGAGGGCATGGACGCAAACGGATTCAGGACGGGCCGGACGGCCGCTCTTTTGACGATCGCGGCTGTGGCTGCCTCCGTGCTGGCCGTCGGCTGCGGGAGCGACTCGTCGGATGAACCCGCCCGCGAGCCCGCGGGCACGACGGCCACCACCGATGGTTCGACCGGGACCGCCGGCAGTTCGGCGCCCGAAACGGACGACACCGCGACCACCGGTCAGAAGGGATCGATGGAGGGGACGTCTTCCGACGGAACCATTGCCCGGGATGGCAGTTGGCGCCTGGGGAATGCCGGCACGGTTGATTTCACCGCCACCGGCGGCCAGTTGGAACTTGTCTCAGCGACGGCGCGACCTGGCTGGGGCAAACGGATCGCGGACGATCGTGCCGACGAGATCGAGGTTCACTTCACCCGCCGGAGCACCGACTGGAAATTCGAGGCGGAGCTGGATGACGGCCGTCTCGAAATCACTCGTGAACAGGAGGATCGCCAGGCGCAGCCCGGGACCTTCGCCGTCGGCGACGCTGCCCGGGCCACGATCGCCCTACAGGGCTCCCGACTGGTGCTGCGCAACGTGGCCAGCCGGCAAGGATGGACCGAGACCAAACGGGACATCGAGAGCGACGAGCTCGAGCTCGATTTCCGCCGCGGCCGGGAGACCGCCGAGCTCGAGGCCGAGCTCAGGGGCGGGAACCTCCGCGTCGAGATCACCCTCAAGGTCACCGGCCCGATCCCCGGCTGAGTCAGCTCCCGCCCGTCTCGAATCGCCTGAGGCGCAGCGAGTTGGTCACGACGAAGATCGAGCTCATCGCCATGGCGGCCCCGGCGAAGATCGGGTTGAGCAGGCCGGTCATCGCCACTGGGATCAGCAGCACGTTGTAGGCGAAGGCCCAGAACAGGTTTTGCTTGATCGTCTTCAGGGTGGCCCGGCTCAACCGGATCGCGGTCGCCGCGCCCC
>JBEBXB010000130.1:0-6347 GCA_040391885.1 Conexibacter woesei
GTGATCGCGAACGGCGTCTGCCAGTACTCGGTCGTGAAGCCGACCCATTCGAAGTTGTACCGGCCGGACGGATCGTTGAAGGAGAAGATCGCGATCACCGCGATGGGCAACAGCATGTAGAGCAGGGCCAGGATCCCGATGAACAGGACCAGGTGCTCCTTGATCCAGCGCCAAGCCTTCATCGGGCCTCCTCGTCTTCACCCATAAGGGCCTCTGCTCCGGCGAACTTGATGTAGACGATCAGCGCGACCAGGATGATCGCCATCAAGGTGAAGGAGAGGGCCGCCGCCTCCGGATAGTCGTTGACCACCAGGTACTTCGACTGGATCACGTTGCCGATCATCGCCTGGCTGGTACCGCCGAGGAAGATCGCGTTGACGTAGTCGCCGGCAGCCGGGATGAAGGTCAGGAGCACGCCGGCGACGATGCCCGGCATCGTCAGCGGCAGGGTCACCCGCCAGAAGGTCTGGGCGGTCGATGCGTAGAGGTCGTTGCCAGCCTCGAGCAATCGCCGGTCCAGCCGTTCCAGCGCGGCGAACAACGGCAGCACCATGAACGGCAGGAAGTTGTAGGTGAGGCCGGCGATCACCGCGGCCGACGTCGCGAGGACCCGGCCGTCGGCCGGGACGACGTGAATCGTCTTCAGGAAGCTGACCAGCGGGCTGGAGTCGTCGAGGATCGTCTTCCAGGCGATCGTCCGGATCAGGTAGGTGGTGAAGAACGGCGCCACCACCGCGAACAGCATCAGGTTCTTCCAGCGGCCCGCCTTGAAGGCGATCGCGTAGGCGAGCGGATAGCCGATCAGCAGACAGAGGAACGACGCGATCGCGGAGTAGTAGAACGCCCGCCAGAACTGGGTGCTGTACTGCGAGATCGCGTCGGTGTAGTTGTTCCAGGCCCAGGTGAGCTGGTAGCCCGTTTCCAGCGAGCCGGTCTTCAGCGACAGCTCCGCCATGAAGTACATGGGGATGACGAAGAAGATGAAGAGCCATACGAGGCCCGGGGCAAGCAGGCCGTAAGGAGTCAGGCGCTGACGGAAAGTCATCGGATTTTCACCCTTTCGTTCATTCCGTCAGCGCCTGGGCCTTCAGATCAGCCGGTCACCACGTTCTGGAAGGCTTGCTCGACTTCCTTCTGCTCGGCTTCGTCTCCCGGAGGCGAGATCTGCGTGAAGCAGTTCTCGGTGAACTCGTCACTGGGGAAGATCAGCTGGTTGTTGGCGATTTCGGGGTCCTGCTTGATGAGGACTTCCTTCACGCCCTTCACCGGGCTGACGTAGTTCACGTACTCAGTGATCTGAGCCTGGTTCTCGGGCTCGTACACGTAGTTCATGAACTCGTAGGCGGCGGGCGAGTTCGGCGCCCCCACCGGGATCAGCATGTTGTCGGACCAGAGCGAGCAGCCCTCGGCCGGCTGGACGTACTTGATGTTCGGGTTGTCGGTCTCGACCTGGACGGTGTCTCCCGACCAGCCGATCGCGGCGACCACGTCGCCCTTGATCATGTCCTGGACGAAGTCGTTGCCGGTGAAGCGGCGGATCTGACCGTTGCTGACGTTCTTCTGGAGCTTGTCGATCGCGTTCATCCAGTCCTCGGTGGTCGCCTCGGTCGGGTCGACCCCGTCGGCGGCCATGACCAGCGGCACGGTGTCCCGCATCTCGGCCAGCATCGTCACCTTGCCCTTGTACTTCGGGTCGAACAGGTCGTTGATCGACTTCACGTCGGGCGCGAGGTCCTCACGGACGACCAGGCCGGTCATGCCCGACTGCCACGGCACGCTGTACTCGCGGCCCGGGTCGAAGGCCGGGTCCTTGAGGCTCGGCAACATGTTGTCGAAGACCGTCTCCAGGTAGGCGTGATCGATCTTCTGGACGTAGCCGAGGTTCCACATCTTCTCGGCCATCCAGTCGGTGACGATCATGATGTCCCGGCCACCGGACTCGCCCTGGCTGAGCTGGGCCTGGACCTTGCCGAAGAACTCGTTGTTGTCGTTGATGTCCTCGGTGTAGGTGGTCTTGATGCCCGTTTCCTTCTGGAACTCCTTGATCGTCTTGTTGTCGATGTAGAGGGGCCAGTTGGAGATCTTCAGCGAGCCCGAAGCCTCGCCGCCTTCGGCGGTCGTGGCGTTCTCGTTGCTGGAGCCGGAAAGGCCGCCACCGTCACCGCCGCAGGCGACTAGGGCGAGTGATGCGATCAGGGCGACTGCGGCGAGCGCCAGTAGTCGGAGTTTCGTGCTCCTCTGGGCGGACATTATTTGACTCCTTCGGTTGAGTTGGTTGAAGCCTGAGTTGTGTCTGTCTTCGGTTCTGCGGCGGAATCGGCGACGAGATGCATGTGCTCCGGGAGCCAGGAAAGCCTGACCCTCGCGCCTCCGCCCGGGAGCCGCTGGCGGGCTGCCTCGGATGCGTTGGGCACCAGCACCGTCATGTTCACGTTCTCGCCGACCCGCACCGCCATCTGGGTCGAAGTGCCGAGGTAGAGTGAACTCTCGACGACCCCGTCGACGCTGGGCTGGTTGTCGGGCGCGGTGCCGTCGGTCGTGACCGTGAGCTTCTCGGGTCGGACGACGGCGAAGCACCGTTCGTTGGGTGAGAAACGCGCGGCGTCGTCAGTGGCGATCAACGGTCCGTCGGCGATCTGGACTTCCGATCGGGAAGTGACGGTCGCGGGCATCAGGTTGGAAACGCCGATGAACCCGGCGACGAAGGTGCTGGCGGGCCGCTCGTAGACCGTCTCCGGATCGTCGCACTGCTCGATCTTGCCGTTGTTCATGACGGCGATCCGATCCGACATCGTCAGCGCCTCTTCCTGGTCGTGGGTCACATATACGAACGTGATCCCGACATCGCGCTGGATGTTCTTCAGCTGGACCTGGAGGCCTTTGCGCAGCTTCAGGTCGAGGGCGCCGAGCGGCTCGTCGAGCAATAGGACCTTGGGCAGGTTCACCAGGGCCCGGGCGAGCGCGACGCGCTGCTGCTGACCACCGGAGAGTTGGGCCGGCTTCCGCTTCGCCTCGCGGCTGAGGCCGACCCGTTCCAGCTCGTCCGCGACCCGGCGCTTGATGTCGGCCTTAGCGACCTTCTTGCGCTTGAGGCCGAACCCGACGTTCTCTTCGAGGGTCATGTGCGGGAACAGGGCGTAACTCTGGAAGACCGTGTTGGTCGGGCGCTTGTAGGCCGGCTGGCCCGCCACGTCGACGCCGTCGAGGAGGACCTTTCCGGCCGTCGGCTGTTCGAACCCGGCGATCATCCGCAGGGTGGTGGTCTTGCCGCAACCACTCGGCCCGAGCATCGTGAAGAACTCGCCGTCGGCGATCTCCAGGTCGATGTCACTGACCGCGGTGAAGCTGCCGAAGGTCTTGGTCACTCCTTCGAGCCGGACGCTGCCGGTGCCGGACGAACCCGATTCCTCGGGCTTCTTGCTTTCTCCCGGGGCGTCGTTCGTCGACGCGTGAGCCGGCGTCACGGGCGGTAGATCTGGCGAGCCATCCATCGAACCCCTCTCCTCAAGGTGGGCCTTTCCGGCTCCCCACCCAACGCGAGGTTGCCGGTGTCAACGCCAGAACCGTACGACAAAAGTGTGATTCCGCGCAACTTAAAGTTTAGCCACAGCCCTGAAGCCGCCCATCCGGGGCGCGATTCCGCCTACGGTGCCGACCGAGTCGTGACAGAGATCATTCAACGTCTCGGCGACTTGGCTCGTGCGTGCGGCCCGCGGCTTTCGCCCAATCTGGCAAGAGCGGCCGAGAAATGACAAAACGCAAGTGCCATTGATCTGTCTTTGACGCTATGTCAGGTTGTGATCGACGCTTTCTGGGCCTATGGTGGGTCCAGACAACCGCGGGGGTCCAAACGATCCCCGGGCCGGCTCGAAGGGTTGGTCTGACAAAGGAGGAAAGCGTGTCTACCGTATCGCCGAGCACAACTGGTGCGGCCCTGAATCTCCAGGAGGAAGCGCGCCGCCACCTCTGGATGCACTTCTCTCGCATGGGCGCCTATAGCGAGACCAAGGAAATACCGATCATCGCCCGGGGCGAAGGCCCGTACGTCTACGACGACAAGGGCAAGCGCTACTTGGACGGACTTTCCGGACTTTTCTGTTCGAACGTCGGCCATGGCCGAGCCGAGCTGGGCGAAGCCGCGGCCCGTCAGGCGGAAGAACTCGGTTTCTTCATGATCTGGAGCTACGCCCATCCCCGGGCGATCGAGCTCGCATCGAAGCTTGCTTCGCTCGCGCCCGGCGACCTCAACCGCGTCTTCTTCACCGACGGCGGCAGCGAATCGGTCGAGTCGGCCATCAAGCTGGCCCGCAACTACCACCGCAAGCGCGGCAACGGTCAGAAGATGAAGCACATCTCCAGAGAGGTCGCCTACCACGGCACCAGCCTGGGCGCGCTCTCCGTCACCGGAATCACCGAGCTGCGAAGCCAGTTCGAGCCACTGACTCCCGGTGGCTGTCACGTGCCGAACACGAACAGCTATCACTGGCCCGACGACCGTGACCCACTCTGGGCCGCCGACGAGATCGAACGTCGGATCGTCTTCGAAGGCCCGGAGACCGTTGCGGCCGTGATCCTCGAACCGGTCCAGAACGCCGGTGGCTGCTTCGTCCCCCAGGACGGCTACTTCCAGCGGGTCCGCGAGATCTGCGACAAGTACGACGTTCTGCTCGTCGCCGACGAAGTGATCTGCGCCTTCGGGCGGGTCGGCCACATGTTCGGCAGCGAGCGGTTCGGCATCGAGCCCGACATCGTCACGATCGCCAAGGGCCTGACCTCGGCCTACATGCCGATGGGAGCCATGATCGCCTCGGACCGGGTCGCCGAACCCTTCCTCCAGGACGACACCAGCTCCTTCGCCCACGGCTTCACCTTCGGTGGACATCCCGTGGCGGCCGCGGTGGCCCTCGCCAACATCGACATCCTCGAGCGTGAGGATCTCCCCGGGCACGTGCGGAACAAGGAAGGCGAGTTCCGCGACATGCTCGAGAGCCTCCGGGACATCCCGATCGTCGGTGACGTCCGTGGCGCCGGGTTCTTCCACGCGATCGAACTGGTCAAGGACCAGGGCACCAAGGAAAGCTTCAACGACGAAGAGTCCGAGCGACTGCTCCGCGGATACCTCTCGGGCGAGCTCTACAACCGTGGCCTGATCTGCCGGGCCGACGATCGTGGCGATCCCGTCGTCCAGCTCTCCCCGACCCTGGTCTGCGACACGGAGCAGTTCGAGGAGATTCACGACGTGCTGCGCCCGGTCCTGACCGAAGCGGCGCGAATGATGCGCAACTGAGTTGCGCCCGCGCGCAACCGGCCACCGTGGCCGGTTGCGTTGCGGGGAGCAACCGGAGATGGTGTTGCCAACAGCGGGTTTCATCAGTCCGCCGGACCGCGGTACCGGGTCGGGCGGTAAGCATCAGAACAGAGGATCGGAGTGGGTATGAGGATCGGGGTTCCGAAGGAGATCAAGCAGGACGAGTACCGCGTCGCGATGACGCCGGCCGGTGTGCGTGAATTCGTCGACAACGGGCACGAGGTGTTCGTGGAGTCGACCGCAGGTGAAGGAAGCGCGATAACCGACGCCGACTTCGAGGCGCAGGGTGCGACGATCGTCCCCGAGGCCGCCGATGTCTTCGAGCGGGGGGAGATGATCCTCCACGTCAAGGAACTCCAGGCATCCGAGATCGAGATGCTCAGGCCCGAGCATCTCCTCTTCACCTATCTGCACCTCGCTCCCGACCCGACCCAGACCACCGGTCTCGTCGAATCAGGGGCGACCTGCATCGCCTACGAGACGGTCGAGGACCGCAACGGTCAACTGCCACTGTTGGCGCCGATGAGCGCGATCGCCGGTCGCATCGCGACCCAGTCCGGCGCCTTCATGCTGGAGAAGCCGATGGGTGGTCGCGGAATCCTCCTCGGCGGGGTGCCCGGAGTGGCCGCCGCGACCGTGCTCGTGATCGGTGGCGGAGTGGTCGGCACGAACGCCGCCTTCATGGCCATGGGCATGGCCGCCGACGTCTTCATCCTCGATCGCTCGATCGACAGGTTGCGCGAACTCGACACGACCTACGCCCGCGAGGCATCCACGGTCTACTCGACGACCCTGGCGGTGGAAGAGCTTCTGCCGCGGGCCGACATGGTGATCGGCGCCGTCCTCGTACACGGCAAGCGAGCCCCGTTCGTCGTCCGTCGCGAACAGCTTTCGATGATGAAGCCGGGATCGGTCCTCGTCGACGTCGCAATCGATCAGGGCGGCTGCTTCGAGACGTCCCGCCCGACCACCCACCGTGACCCCACCTTCGAGGTCGACGGCGTGACCCACTACTGCGTGGCGAACATGCCGGGCGCGG
>JBEBXB010000131.1:0-6341 GCA_040391885.1 Conexibacter woesei
TCGCCCGCGAACACGGGGGTGACGACCGTGATGTCGGGCAGATGGGTCCCGCCCGCATACGGATCGTTCAGGAACCACGAGACCCCGGGCCGGTGCTCGCGGTCGATCACCGCCCGGACCGATGCCGGCATCGAACCGAGGTGGACGGGAATGTGCTCGGCCTGCATCGCCATCTCGCCCCGGGCATCGAACACGGCGGCGGAGCAGTCACGACGTTCCTTGATGTTCGCTGAGTGGGCGGAGCGGATCAGGACCGCGCCCATCTCCTCGCAGGCGGAGGCGAGCGCCCCGGCCATGATCTGAACCTCGACCGGATCCGGGGCCGGGCGTGCTTCCCGGCTTCCTTCCGGGACGCGTCCCCTGTCGCCGGACGAAGTCACGGCATCAGTCCCAGCGGCGGGATTCGATCGAACCGTCCGGCATCCAGATCAGGTGAATCCCGTCCAGCGCGGGGTCCGTCTCGCGGAAGTCCGTCCGCCGGTGGCCGCCGCGGGACTCCTCACGGGCCGCCGCGGTCGCTCCGATCGCCCGGGCGAGCGGGTATGTGTTCTCGGAAAGATGGCGGAGGCCGGCGGCGTCGCGGAGCGGTCCGGCGTACATCCAGACCTCTTCCCGGTTGGCGATGGTCGGGGGAACGAACTCCCGGTCCGGGACGGGAGGAACCGATTCGGAGGCGGGGTCTTCCAGGCCCGCGTGGGCCGCCCTCCGGCCGAAGACGAAGCATTCGGTCAACGAGTTGGAAGCGAGCCGGTTCGCACCGTGGAGGCCGGTGCAGGCGCACTCGCCGGCCGCGTACAGGCCCGGCAGCGAGGTCTGGCCGTTGAGATCGACCGCGATGCCGCCCATCATGTAGTGGGCTCCGGGAGAGATCGGGACCGGTTCGCTCCGAGGATCGATCCCGACGTGCTCCAGCAAGGCGAATACCGACGGGAAACGCTCCCGCGGGACCATGCTCACATCCAGGCGAACCCCGCCACCGCCCTGTTCCTCGATTCGGGCGAGGATCGCGGCGGTCACGTCGTCGCGAGGGGCCAGTTCGTCGGTGAAGCGCTGACCGGAATCGTCCAGCAGGGTGGCGCCTTCGCCGCGGATCGCCTCGGTGATCAGGGCTCCGTCGACATCGGTGCCGGGGGCCGAGAGGCAGGTGGGGTGAAACTGACAGAACTCGAGGTCGGCGAGCTCGGCGCCGGCCGTGGAGGCCAGGACCGGCCCGGCGCCGATCGCTCCCCACGGATTGGACGTCCGGCGCCACAGCGCGGCGGCGCCTCCGGTCGCGAGCAGGGTCGCCCGACTGCGGATCCGGCCGCCGTCGGTGATCACTCCGTGACACCGCTCGCTGTCGCTCCAGAGGGCGATCGCCGAAGTCTCGTCGATCACGGTGACCCGATCCTCCGCGGCGACCATCCGGGCCAGTGACCCCGTGATCTCCCGGCCGGTCTGGCTGCCCCCGGCGTGGATTATCCGGCGGCGGGAGTGGCCCCCTTCGAGAGCCAGGGACAGATCACCTCCGGGACCACGGTCGAATTTCATGCCACGCGCGATCAGGTCGGCGACGATCGCCGGAGCCTCGGTGGTGAGTATCTCGACCGCCTGGGTCCGGCAGAGCCCACGTCCGGCCGCGATCGTGTCGGCGGCGTGTTCCTCTGGTGAATCCTCGCGGTCGAGCGCGGCGGCCAGCCCGCCCTGGGCGTGGAAGCTGGCGCTCTCGGCCAGCGGCTTGCGGGAGATCAGGCAGACGGTTCCGCCGGCTTCGGCCGCACAGAGAGCGGCCCAAAGTCCCGCGGCTCCCGCACCGACGACAGCGAGGTCGAAGCTGCCGAGATCCTGCTCTGGGTCGGACTCGGGCACTACTTGCCGGGATCGGTGTCCGGCTCGGCCTCGCGGCGGGCCAGATCCTCAAGCTCTTCCAGGGAGAGACCTTCCTCCAGCCCCCTGGCGATCAGGTCGGCCTCACGGTCGATCTTCACTACCTCGGCTGCCTGACCGGACAGTCGCGCCCGATCGAATCGGCCCTCCTGCGCCATTTCGACGGTCATCTTGCCGAGCTCACCGAGCTCGCTCCGTCGCATCTCGTCCAGCTCGTCCAGGTGGTCGCGCATCGCCCGGCGTTCGCGCCCGCTCTGCCCGCCACGACTGAAAATGCCCATCAGGAATCACCTGCCTTCGGTGTGTCGTCGGGCTTGGCGTCGCCTGAGGGTGCGCCTGAAAGCTCTTTGCGTAACGCGCCGATCTGTCCCCGCAGCCACTCCACGGCGGCCTCGCGCGCTTCGGCTTCGGTGCGGTGGAGGGCGGGTGCCGCCTCGACGGGCTTGTCAGCCGGCACTGCCGCGGCTGCCGCTTCGGCGGCCGTGACACGTTCCTCGGCCGCGCGTGCGCTCGCTTCGATCTCCTTGAGGCGGGCTTCGGCCTTGATCAGGGCTTCGGTCTTGGCGGCCTTCTCGGCGGCCAGCTCGGCTTCGAGCGAGGAGACCCGGGCGGCCAGCACCGGGTCGGGATCGCCCTCCGGCTTCGCGCCAGGCGGCGGGGGAATCACGTTGCCGTCACGGTCGAGCTCGGCGGCGAGTGCGGCGTCGGCCTCGATCTCCGCGGCTTGGCTGCGAACCCAGACGGCGGCGGCCTCGCGGCCGGCGGCGCTTTCCCGGGCCAGCTTCGCTTCGGCGGCGGCCGCCTTCTTCTCGGCGGCCGTGATCGCGGCGGCGGCCGCGGCCAGCGCCGTGTCGAGCTTCTTGCGCTCGGCGGCGACGTCCTCGGTTATCGCCGTGAGCTCCGTCCGGGATTCCGTCTTCAGCGCGGCACGGGCGGCTTCGGCGGCGGTGCGGGCCCGGCGCTCGCCGGCGTCGATCTTCGCGGTCAGCTCGTCCAACGGATCGGCGGGTGCGACGGCCGCTTCGGCTGCCTGGCCCGCGGCCGGGCCGGCCGGGGTCGCTTTGGGAACGGAAGCTTTCGAATCTGACCGGTCGGGCTTCGCGGACTTCTTCGGCTCGGCGGCCTTATCCCGCTTCGTGGACTGGTCGGCCTTCGCGGCCTTGATCTCCGTTGGGGAGTCCGCTGGTGGGCGGCTTACCGGAGCCGTGGCCGAAGGGGTCGGGGCCGTGGTCACGGGTGCGGTCGCGGAAGGAGTCGGTGCCACGGTCGGGGGCTCGGGCTCCTTCTCGGCCGGCTTCGGGTCCGGAGCGGCATCCCGGTGTGAGGGCAGCAGATGCTCAGCCGTGTGGTCGCCGGGCGGGCGCAGCACATGCTCGGCGGTGTGTTCGCCGGTCGCCGGAAGATCGTGCTCGGCGGTGTATTCGCCGGTGGCCGGGAAGTCATGTTCGGCGGTGTGCTCGCCGGAGGGTTCGTCGGCGGGGCGACGGGGCTCTTCGCCCTCGGCCAGGAAGTCCAGCTCGCGCCTGACCTCGCTGACTTCCGCGGCGCCACGGGCCAGCAGGTTGTCGTCCCAGTTGCCTTGGACGTACATCCCGAGCACGAGTTCGCCGAGGGCCTCGCGGCGATCGAGGTGCAGCTCTTCGAGCTGCCTCTGCTTCTTCTTCAGAGCACCCTTCCTCATCTGATTCCCCCATCATTACCGAACGGACCGGCAGATACTCGGTTCCCTCGGCGATCGCCGAGGATGTCACCGTAGGCGAGTGCGACCCTTCGTGCCATCCGGTGGGCCGACAACGCCTCCGCCCGGGGGCGTCCCGCGGTCCTCGGATCCGCCTCCGCTATCACCGTGCGGGCGAACCGGGACCAGCTTCCGGACTCGTATTCCCGGCAGAGCGAACCTTCGAGTCCTTTCAGGGCATGCGGGGCGATCCCGACCGGGGTCGAGAGCACCGGCACCTCACAGGCGATGCTCTCGAGGCAGGCGAGCCCGAAGCCCTCATAGTCGGACGTGACCAACACCGCGTGGGCCGCGTTGATCCAGTCCGGCATCTCGTCGGGCGGGATCGACCCCCCGGTGAGCAGCTCGGCTCCGGCCAGTTCCGCGACTTCGCGGGCCCGGTCGAATCGCTTCTCCGGGCGGTCCGGGTTCGCCGGGAAGAACAGGTAGCGCTTTTCAGCGTCCAGCCCGAGGCGGCGCTTCGACTCCCGCCGGTCGCGGGGCGTGAATCGGGAGAGGTCGGTCCCGCAGGGGAGGACCGCGCTCCTGCCTTCTCGCAGAGGCAGGCCCGGCCGGCCTCCCTCGGGCGCGAACAACGCGCGTGAGGCCCCGGCGGTCAAGGAGATGCGGCGAGTCAATGCCCGTGACATCGGGCCGACGATCCGGTGGCGGACATCGGTGCCGTGAAAGGTCACCACCAGCGGCCGGGCGCCGGCGAGCCACGCGCACCATCCGGCCAGCCCGTAATGGGCATGGACCAGGTCGTAGTGGTTGGCCCGGATCAGCTTCCGGATGCGGCGGGTGGCGGGCAGGTACTGGTCCTTGCCGGGACGGAAGCTGAACAGTTCGACGTCGAGCCCGTCGTCCCGGAGGGCCTCGACCTGGTCGACCACCCACCGTCCGCGCTGCGGGGCGGACTCGTCGGCACCGAAGTTCATCACCACCAGGACGCGCATTCGCGCAGGTTATCCGGCCGCTGCGCCGCCGACGGCTTTTCATCGTTCCGTCGTCTCGGCGTCGGAGGATTGTCACCTCCTCGTCTTGTTCGTTTACCGCTGTTTGTCGACGATCGGTGGGCAATCACGAATGGGCAATCACGACGAAGGAGGAAGACATGGTTTATCGAGCGATGGGCTACACGCACGCCACCGTCCACGACCGGATCCGCGCGGCCCGCGGCACCCTCGGGGGCGAGTCGGGGCAGGGGACGGTCGAGTACGTCGGACTGATCCTGCTGGTCTCGCTGCTGATGGTGGGGATGGTGGCCGCGATGAAGGGATTCTCCGGCCGTCAAGGGACCGAACTGGCCGAGCTGATCGTGGACAAGATCCAGTCGGCGGTGGACAAGGTCGCGTTCCGTTGAGGCGACCGCCCGGGGTCGCGATACGGGCCCCGGGCGGCCATCCCGGTTCTGGAAGACTGGCCGAATGACCACAGGTGCCCCGCAACGCAGCCATGACCGCTCCCCATCGGACCTCCGGCCGGTCACGATCGAACCCGGATTCGTCGCCAGTGCCGACGGCTCCGCGCTGATCTCGATCGGCGGTACACGGGTGATCTGCACAGCTTCGGTCTCGCCGTCCGTCCCGAAGTGGATGGAAGGGCGTGGCAAGGGGTGGGTCACATCCGAGTACGCGATGCTGCCGGCCTCTACCGGTTCCCGCAAGCAACGGGACATCAGCAAGGGGAAGCAGGACGGGCGGGGCGTGGAGATTCAGCGCCTGATCGGCCGTTCCCTCCGGGTCGGGGTGGACTTCCGGGCGCTAGGAGAACGGAGCGTCTACGTCGACTGCGATGTGCTGGAAGCCGACGGCGGTACGCGCTGCGCCTCCATAACCGGTGGGTGGGTCGCACTTCACCTCGCTCTCGATCGGCTGCTCGCCGCGGGTGAGATCGAGCGGCACCCGCTGACTGCTCAGGTGGCCGCGATCTCCGTCGGCATGGTCGCCGGACACGCACTCTGCGATCTCGACTACCCGGAGGACTCGACCGCCGAGGTCGACGCCAATGTGGTGATGACCGGCGACGGGGGATTGGTGGAGGTCCAGGCCACCGCCGAGCGCACTCCTCTTTCCCGGGCGTCGCTGGACGAGCTGCTCGTGCTCGCCGAACGCGGCATCGCCGATCTGCGCGTCATCCAGGACGAGGCGATCGCCCGCGGGAGGGATGCCGACTCGTGATCCTGGCGAGCGGCAATGCCCACAAGGTCCGCGAGCTGGGTCAGATGCTTCCCGGGATCGAGCTCGAACCGCTGCCGGCCGGGGTGGAGATGCCCCCGGAGACGGGTGAGACCTTCGCCGAGAACGCGCTGATCAAGGCGCGGGCCGTGCGGGCGGCGACCGGTGACGTGGTGGTGGCGGACGATTCAGGCCTCGAGGTCGAGGCATTGGGCGGTCGACCCGGGGTGCGGTCCGCCCGTTACGCGGGCGAAGCCGCGAGCGACGGGGAAAACCTCGCCAAGGTCCTCGATGATCTCGAAGCGGCTGGGGGCGACGGGCGGGCGCGATATGTCTGCGTGATCGCGTTGATCGATGCCGCGGGCGACGAACATCTTTTCGAGGGCTACTGCGAGGGTCGGCTGACACCGGACCTCCGCGGGGATGGCGGATTCGGCTACGACCCCGCCTTCGTCCCCGACGCGACCGGTCCGGGCGACCAGCGCACGGCCGCGGAGATCAGCCCGGACGAGAAGAACGCGATCAGCCATCGTGGCGAGGCCGCGCGGCGGCTCGCCAGGCACCTAGGCGTCTGAACCGGG
>JBEBXB010000132.1:0-6318 GCA_040391885.1 Conexibacter woesei
CCCGCAATAGGGGTAAAAGTCGCGCCACCTCTGCAGCGGCCAGGACGGTGCGTCAGGCGGCCAGGCCGGTGCGTCAGGCGGCGAGGTCCCGGGCGAGGGCGACCAGAAGATGGACGCCGAATCCGGTCGGGCCCTTGCCCCAGTACTCGCGGCCGGTGTCCCAGGCGGTGCCGGCGATGTCGACGTGAGCCCAGGGCAGGCCCTCGGTGAACTCCTCGAGGAAAGACCCGGCGTAGATGGTGCCGGCCTTCCGCTGGGCCGAGGCGTTGACCAGGTCGGTGATCTCGCCCTTTGTCAGTTCCTTGTACTCGTCGTGGAGCGGCAGGCGCCAGACCAACTCACCGGTCCGCTCCCCCGCGGCCTCGACCCGGGCGGCCAGTTCGTCGTCGTTGGCGATCAGGGCGGCGTAGGTCGAGCCGAGGCCGATCACCACGGCGCCGGTCAGGGTGGCGAGATCGACGATCCGGTCCGCTCCCTGGCGGGCGCAGTGGACGAGGGCGTCGGCGAGGATCAACCGGCCCTCGGCGTCGGTGTTGGTCACCTCGACCGTCTTGCCGTTGAGCTGGGTGATCACGTCACCGGGCTTGAGCGCGGTTCCGGAGGGCATGTTCTCGGTCGAGGGCAGGACCGCGACCAGATCGATGGCCAGCCCCAGCTCGGCGATCGCGCCGACCGCCTCGAGCACGGCGGCCCCGCCGGACATGTCCATCTTCATCTCGTGCATCCCGGCGGACGGCTTGATCGAGATGCCGCCCGTGTCGAAGGTCACCGACTTGCCGACCAGGCCGAGGGTCTGGCCGTCGCCTCCACCCGCGTAGCGGAGGGTGATCAGGCGCGGCTCGACGTCCTCGCCACCCTTGGACACGGCGACGAGGCCGCCCATGCCGGCGGCGGCGATCCCGGCCCGGTCGAGGATCTCGACCGTGACCGCGTCGTGGGCGGCGGCGATCTCCTCGGCCCGAGAGGCAAGGTAGACGGGGGTGGCGACGTTCGCCGGAAGGCTCTGCAGGTACCGGGCGCGGTTCCCGGCGTTGGCGACGGCCTCACCGATCCGGACGAAGTCCGCGATGTCGTCGGCGGCGCTCACCTCGACCACCTTCAGCTGGGGCGGGGCCGGTTCGCCGTCGCTTCCGGAGCGGTACTCGTCGAAGGAGAACGAGGCGAAGCCGGCGCCTTCGACCAGCGCGGCCGCGATCGGGCCGGGCTCTCCGGCGTCGGGCAGCATCCAGCCGAGAGCTTCTCCCTTGATCGCCTTCAAGGCCTTCTGCGACACGGCGCCCGCGACCCGGGCCCGTTCCGGGGTGAAGTCTTCCTTCGCCCCGAGGCCGACCACGACCACGCGCTCAGGCTTGCCGGGATAGACGGTGACACTGGTCTTGAACTCCCCGGAGGCGTCACCGGCTCCCGGGGTGCGCCCGAGAGGTTCGGTGAGTGATTCACCTTCGAACAGCCCGACGGCGACGAGGTCGGCGTCGAGGTCGGACATGGCAACAGCGCTCGCGTAAGCCTTCATGGGCCGCAGTCTAGATGTCGGTATCGTCCGCCCTGAACCGCGAGTGGTTCCACCACGTCAACCCGAGTCAGCACCCCCGATCCACGAAAGGCTTGAATGCCCCGCACAGTCATCCTCTCTTCGGCCCGCACCCCCTTCGGCAAGATGGGCGGCGGCCTCTCAACGGTCAACGCCGCCGAGCTGGGCGGCGTGGCCATCGCCGGCGCCATCGAGCGCGCCGGCATCGCCCCGGACCAGGTCCAGCAGGTCTCATTCGGCCAGGTGATCCAGGCCGGCCAGGGTCAGATCCCTTCGCGCCAGGCCCAGATCGCCGGTGGCATCCCCAAGGAAGTTCCGTCCGAGACCGTGAACAAGGTCTGCGCCTCCGGCATGCGCGCGACCGGCCTGATCGATCAGGCGATTCGCGCCGGTGACGCCGAAGTCGCGGTAGCCGGTGGCATGGAGTCGATGTCCGGCGCCCCCTACCTGCTGCCCGGTGCCCGCTCTGGCTTCCGCATGGGCGACACCAAGGCCGTCGACTCGATGACGCACGACGGTCTGACCAACCCCTTCACCCACCTCCAGATGATCAACGAGGCCTCCGGCGTCTCGAACGAGGTCGGCATCACCCGTGAGGAGATGGACCGCTGGTCGGCCCGCTCCCACGAGCTGGCCGAGAAGGCCCGTCAGGCCGGGATCCTGGCCGAGGAGATCGTCCCGGTGACGGTCAAGGGCCGCAAGGGCGACACCGTGGTCGAGGCCGACGAGGCGATCCGCCCCGAGGTGACGGCGGAGAGCCTCGCCAAGCTGCGCGCGATCGGCGGCGAGGACGCGACCCACACGGCCGGCAACGCGCCGGGCGTCAACGACGGTGCCGGCGCCCTGGTCCTCGCCTCCGAGGAATGGGCCCAGGCCAACGGCAAGGAGATCCTCGGCACGATCGTCGGCTACGGCCAGATCGGCGACGAGTACGCCTGCCTCGCCAAGACCCCGGCCCTGGCGGCCGAGGCGGCCCTGGCCAAGCTGGGCAAGACCGCGGCCGACGTCGACCTCTGGGAAGTGAACGAGGCCTTCGCGTCGGTCACCCTGAACACGATCAAGATGCTCGGCCTCGACGAGGACAAGGTCAACGTCAACGGCGGCGCCGTTGCCCTCGGCCACCCGATCGGCGCCTCCGGCGCCCGGGTCATCGGTGCCCTCGCCCGTGAGCTGAAGCGCCGCGGCGGTGGCCTCGGCTGCGCCGCGATCTGCTCGGGCGGCGGTCAGGGCGACGCCATCCTCGTTCAGGTCTGATTCGAAGCTCTGATTGAGGTCCAGGTCGGAGCGGCGCCGCCTCAGCGGTGGCGCCGCTTCGGCTTGACCACGATCAGGCGGGCCTTGGCCGGCTTCCCGGTCACGTCGGCCTGATCGACGGGAATCACCGACAGCAGCCACTTTCCGGGACGCATCGGGGAGGAACTGCCGTTGCCGCGACGCAGCTTCGTGGTGAGCTGGAGGCGGTTCGCCCCAGCTCGCAGCTGGACGGTCCTTTCCACGCCCCTCGGGGTGGACCGGTCGCACCGGCCCTTGCGTCCGCTGCACCGCCGCCAACGGATCCGGGCGGTCGCCGGCTCCGAGGAACGCAGCCGGACCGTGAGCGGCGCGGCGCGGCGCCCCGGACGCACCCGGGAAGGCGTCAGTCTCAGGTGCGTGAGCGCGGGCGGCACCGAGTCACCGTTGATCCGGTAGCTGCGCATCTGGACTGACATCGGGTTGCCCTGGTAGATGTCGGTCGTGAGCATCACCGTGCCGGTCGGCTGGCGGACGAAGGCGATCCCCTCGGCCTCGTAGTCGTCGCCGAGGTTGCGGTCGAACAGGTGGGTGACGTGGCCCGTCTCCGGGTCGATGGCCTCGATCGACTGCTCGGATCCGTTGTCGCGGGCGATGTAGAGCGAACCGCGGAAGACCTTGGCCCCCTGGATCCGCGGGACCTTCTTGTCCAGCTCGACCGTGTCCAACAGCTGGAAGTCAGTGAGGCGGTGGACGTTGAGGCGGCTCGTGTCGTTCCATTCGGCGGTGTACGCGACGCCCCGCGGCCCGTCGATCGCCACCCACGGCACGCCCTCCGTCAAGTAGGCGTGCGGCAGCTCGTAGCTCCGCCCGGTCCACTCGAGGGTGTCGGCCCGGTAGAGGACGATCCAGGGGGATAGGTACCGCGGGCCATCCTCGATCGGTGCGTACAGGATCCCGTCGTGGACGTCGATGTCGCCGATGTGGTTGTGGCTCGTCCCCTGGAGGAACGTCGGGATCGCGTCGTGGTAGCTGGAAGCGAAGATCTCGTCACCGGCGAGGTCTGTCCGGCTGATCCCGTTGAGCCATGAGAACCAGAGCGAGTGACCGTCCGAAGCGACACCCTGGCTGCGAAACAGCGCGACCTGGATCGGGAACGTGGTGGTGCCGGTCTGAACCCAGTTGGAGACCGGAGGGGGCGTGGCCCCTTGGGCCGCGGAGGCACCCGCCATCGACAGCCAGGCACCGGCCAGGCATAGGGCGACCCAGATCGAAATGGCCCTGGCCCTCGAAATCGCGTTCAACTGTTCCTCCCCCTCATGTGTGCGTGCCTCCCGCCGCTAACGTACCGATGCATGGCGGACATCCGGGCGGCGGCCTTCTTCGATCTCGACAAGACCCTGATGGCGGGTTCGAGCTCCATGGAGTTCGCCCGCGTCGCCCGGACCCGAGGACTTATCTCCCGGCGGCAGATGGCCGGGTGGGCGGTCGACCACCTCAAGTTCAGGATCCGCGGCGCGACCGACGAGGAGACGGCCCAGGTTCTTGCCGTGGCCCGCGAGTCGATCGGCGGTTCGAGCGCCAAGGTGATCGACCGGATGTGGCCCGAGGTGCTGGCCGGCATCCTGCCGCGGATCTATCCGCAGGTGCTGGCCGAGATCCATCGCCATCAGGACGAAGGCCGACTCACCTACATCGTCAGCGCCGCGGGATCCGAGATGGTCGAGTCCCTGGCCGAGATCCTGGGTATGGACGGCGGCATCGGGACCCGTTACGTGGTCGAGGAGGGTGTCTACACGGGTGACCTCGACGGCCCCTTCGTCTACGGGCCCGGCAAGGTCACGGCGATCGAGAGGATCGCCTCCGAACGCGGCATCGACCTGGCTTCGTCCTGGTCCTACTCGGATTCGGTCTCCGACCTGCCGATGCTCGAGGTGGTGGGCAACGCGGTCGTGGTCAATCCCGACCCGGCGCTCACTGCCACCGCCCGCGAGCGCGGCTGGCGGATCATGCGATTCGACCGGCTCGGCCGCAACCTGGCGATCGGGGGCCTCGCGGCGATCTTCTTCCTTGGCGGCATGGCCCGGTTCCTGTACGGCCACTTGGAGAGCTCCGCGGTGCGGCGGTAGGCCGGAGACTGGCCGCGCGGCCCTAATTACACACAACATGTGTGTAATAGGTTATCCTCGGTCCCGACAGGAAACCGACCCGAGGACGGCTGACAGATGAGCGTGAACTGCGTACACCTTGGCAACGGCGAACGGCACCAGGCCCCGGTACCGGGCGGCCCGGTCGCGGAGATCCTGATCGGTGACGGGCCGGGCCGGCAGATGGGAGTGGTCGAGGTGACCGTTCCCGCCTGTGGGCAGATGGGCCTGCACGAGCACGGCGACTCCGAGACCCTGCTGATCCCGCTTCACGGTTCGATCCGGTTGATCAGCGGTGGTGACGACGGCGACGTCACGATGCTCGACCCCGGCGTGATCGTGACCATCCCCATCGGCGAGAAGGTCCGCCTCGACAACCCCGAACCGGACCCGGGGAAGCTCCTGGTCGTCTTCAGTCCGGCTGATTTCACCAACCGCATCGCAAGCTGGCCGAAGGTCGGGCTCGCGGCGACGGCCGGGTAGGAGGGCCCGCCGGCCGGTCCCGTGTGGGGCGGGGCCGGCCGTGTCGGGCCGGCTCCGCTCGTTTCCCTATCCGGACGTCGCGGACTCGCGGACGACGTCGCCGCCCATCTCCCTGATCCGGTCGAGCAAGACGATCAGCGCCTCGTGCGAATCGGTGTCGAGGGCACCCATCCCGAACCTGTCCTCGTTCAGGACCTCGGTCGCCAGTTCGGCGACCTCGCGTCCGGAGGGGGTGAGCTCCGCCAGCGTCGTGCGTCGGTCGGAGGGATGGGGTTCCCGGGCCACGTAGCCCGACCGTTCCAACCGGTCGGTCAGGCTGGTCACGGACGTGGGGTGGACCTGGAGCCGCTCCCCGACCTTGCCCAGCGGCATCGAGCCGTCGCTGCTGAAGTACAGGAGCATCAGCGCCTCGTAGCGGGGGAAGGTCAGGTCGAAGGGCAGCAACAGGTCGTTCAGGTGGGCCATCAGGATCTGCTGGGCCCGCATCAGGGTGGTGATCGCCGCCATCGACGGCGCCGGTTCCTCTCCCCAATGGGACTCCCATTGGCGGCGGGCCTCGCGCAGGAGGTCGATGTCGGTCATGTCGAAAGCTCCATGGACTTCGACAAGCATTGCACAGAATTACTTGGATGCCCTACTATCTGTACACCGAACTTATGGAACCGACCTCGACACCTCCCGCCAGCACTGCTCCCTCCGACGCCGCCGGCAAAGCGGCCGAGTCAGCCGACAACGAGTTCACCACGATGTCCGGCCTCCCGATCAGGGCCCGCTACGGGCCCGAGGATCTGACCGGCGACGCCGACGTCAAGATCGGCGAACCGGGCCAGTACCCGTTCACCCGGGGCCCCTACGAGTCGATGTACCGTGGTCGCAACTGGACCATGCGCCAGTTCGCCGGCTTCGGCACGGTCGAGGAGACCAACG
>JBEBXB010000133.1:0-6298 GCA_040391885.1 Conexibacter woesei
GCGATCGTCTGGGGCACCACCCTGGAGCGCATCAAGTTCAGCGCCTACGTGATCTACGGCCTCGTATTCGGCGCCTTGATCTACCCGATCGTCGCCCACTCGGTCTGGGGCGGAGGGCTGCTCTCGGATGTCGGTGGCAAGCCGGTCATGGATTTCGCCGGTTCCTCCGTCGTCCACCTGACCGGTGCGGTCGGCGGCCTTTCGGCGCTGCTCCTGCTCGGTGCCCGCAAGGGGAAGTACGGGCCCGACGGATCGCCCCGTGCGATCCCCGGCCACTCGATGCCGCTGGTCGGCCTCGGCGTCATCATCCTTTGGGTCGGTTGGTTCGGATTCAACGGCGGGTCGACGTTCGCCACCGAGGGTGCCTTCTTCGGCGAGGCGATGCTGAACACCCAGCTCGCCGCCGCCGCCGGTGTCCTCGGAGCCAGCCTGCTGATCTACGTCAAGACGAAGAAGCTCGATGTCGGCATGGCCGGCAACGGCGCGATCGCGGGCCTCGTCGGGATAACCGCCGGCGCCGGATTCGTCGAGTTCTGGGCGGCTCCGCTCATCGGTTTCGTGGCCGGCATCGTCGTGGTCTACGGAGTGCTCACGATCGAGAAGTACCTGGACGATCCGATCGGCGCCCTTTCGGCCCACGGCCTGGCCGGAATCTGGGGGACGATCGCGGTCGGCCTCTTCGCTTCGCCGCGGTTGATCGTCGACGGTGCCGCACCCGGAATCTGGTACGGCATCTTCGGGAACAACGCCGGCTTCAGCTTCGGCTCGACCTTCGGTCAGCTCGGGGTCCAGGCATTGGCGGTGGCCGCGACCTTCGTCGTCGTCTTCACCCTCTCCTACGCCACCTTCGCCATCATCAAGGCGACGATCGGCATCAGGGTCTCCGAGGAAGAAGAGGACGCCGGGCTCGACATCGCCAGCCACGGCATGTACGGGTATCCCGAGGCGTTCATTCCGCAGCCGGAGTATCCGACCGGTAACTACACGCCATCCATGGCGGGCACCCCGGTGGCACCGGTCGAGCCCGTTTCCGATCAGGCCTGAAAGACGAGGATCAAGATGAAGAAAATCGAAGCGTTCATCCGCCACGAGGCATTCGAACCGATTCGCTCCGAGCTGTTGGAGAAGGGGTTCCCGTCGATCTCGATCCTCGAGGCCAAGGGGTCCGGAAGGCAGAAGGGCATCGTCGAGCAGTACCGAGGCTCGACCGTGACCGTCAACGTCCGGCCCAAGCTGAAGATCGAGATCGTGGTCGCCGACTCGGACAAAGACCTCATCGTCGACACGATCCTGCGCCACGCCAGGACCGGTGAGATCGGAGACGGCAAGATCTTCGTGATCCCGGTCGACGAGGCGATCCGGATCCGGACCGGCGAGCGAGGAGACGAAGTGACACAGGTCCACGTGGAATAGGACCGATGTCCCCCATCGGGGCGGGTCGGCTTTCCCTCTCAGGAGTGGTGAAACCGGCTCGCCCCGGTCGGCGGTGCTCCCCGTCCGAGCCGTGTCGGTCACGCGTCGCCAACGCGGTGAAACCGACCCACCCGGTTGGAACGGCTCGGGGGTCCGGGGCAATCATCTAGCCTCGACATTGCATGTCGGGAGAAGATCGCATCAGCCTGAGCGAGGCCGCCCGTCGGGCGGGTGTCTCCACGGCCACCCTCACCCGGTGGGCCGACGAAAAGGTGATCCCGGTGCGCAAGGGGCAGTGGACGGGCGCCACCGCCGCGCAGGCCAGGGTCGTGGCCCGGATGCGGGAGCGAGGCCACACGCTCGATGACCTCAAAGCGGCCGGCAAGGAGGGCAAGCTCGCCTTCGGCATGGCCGAGGATGTCTTCGCCGACAACACCGAACGGGTGGGCCTCGAGGAGGCCGCGCGCGAGACCGGTCTGAGCGAGGCTTTGATCGAGCGGGTGATGACCGTTCTGGGCACCCCGACAGAGCGCGAACGGACCCTCTCCGAGGTGGATGTGACGGCGCTCCGGCTGCTCGCCGACGTCGCCGAGGCCGGCGTGCCGATCGAAGCCGTGCTGCAGCTCGTCCGGGTGTATGCCCAGGCGGTCCGCCGGATCGCCGACGCCGAGGTGCGGCTGTTCCACCTCTTCGTCCACGAACCGATGATCCGGGACGGTCTCGGGGCGATCGAGATCGCCGAGGAGATGGGGGAGCTGGTCGAGTCGACGTCCCCGGCGACGGTGCCGCTGTTCGAGTACCTGCACGATCGCTATGTGCGCTATTTCGTCGAACAGGACGTGATCGGGCACATGGAGGCCGAGTTCGGCGGCGACACCAACCTGGACCAGGTCCGGATCACGGTCTGCTTCATCGATCTGACGGGGTTCACCCGGTTCACCGAGGAGGAGGGGGATTCCGAGGCGTTCTCGGTGATCGAGCGGTTCACGGAGACGGTCGAGGCGACCTTGCCTCCCGATGCCGGGATCGTCAAGACGATCGGGGACGAGGTCATGGTCGTCTCCCCGGACCCGGAGAGCCTGGTCGAGTGGGCGGTCGGCTTCCTGGCTCTGTTCACCGATCGGCCGAAGCCGCGGGCCGGGATCCATTACGGCGCGGCCGTGTTCCGCGACGGCGACTACTTCGGCGGGCAGGTGAACCTGACCCACCGGGTGGTCAACCGGGCGCTCGGCGGGGAGGTGCTGATCACCGATGCGGTTCGCGACGCAATCGAAGGCCACCCCCAACTGAGCACCGACCCACTGGGTGAGGTCGAGCTCAAGGGATTCCCGGTCCCGATCCCACTTTTCCTGGTTCGCGAACGTGCCTGAGCGGCCGGGACGCCCAGTCGTGCCCTCGCCCCTCGGGGAACTGGCGGCAGCGATCAGGGAGTCCGGTCTCGTCCAGCGCGGCAGCGGCGGCATCGCGCTCGTTTCCGGCGGCCCCGACTCCGCATGCCTGCTCGCCGGCCTGGCCGAGGTGGCCGGGCCGGAACGGGTCACCGCCCTGCACGTGAACTACGGGTTGCGGGCCGAATCGGGGGAAGACGAGGAGGTCGCGGCCCGGCTGTGCGCCGACCTGGGGGTGGCGCTGGAAGTCGAACGGCCGGGGGATCCGGAGGGGAATATCCAGTCCTGGGCACGCGAGGCCCGGTACCGGGCCGCGGAGCGGCTGCGGCAGGATCGCGGAGCCGACTGGATCGCCGTCGGACACACCCGGAGCGATCGCGCGGAGACGGTCATATACCGCCTCGCATCGTCTCCCGGTGCCCGGAGCCTGCTCGGCATGAGTGCCAGCCGCGGCCCGCTCATCCGGCCGCTGCTCTCCCTGACCCGGGCCGACCTCCGCCGGATCGCCCTCGCTCTGGGCCTGCCTTTCACGGACGACAGATCGAACGTCGACCCGACCTTCGCCCGGGTCCGGATCCGGTCGGATGTGATGCCGGTCCTGAAGTCCCTGAACCCCGCGGCCGAACGAAACATCGACCTCACCCGTGCTGAGCTGGCCGAAGATGAGGAGCTGCTCTCCGACCTGACCGCCGACGCGCTGGCCGGGCCGCTTTCGCGCGGATCGGTCGAGAACGGGATCGACGGCGCCGTCCTGCGGAACATGCATCCGGCGCTCCGTCGCCGCGCGCTGCGGCGGTTGGCGGAGGATGCCCTCGGCCGACCCGTGCCCGTGTCTATCCCTTTGGTGGAGCGGATCCTCCGTCTCGCGCTGGACCCCGAAGGCGGGCGCATCGATGCCGGCGGGGGTGATTTCTTCCAGATCGAATCCGGTCGGGTCACGGTCGTGTCCGGGCTCGATCCGGCGATGGGCGAGCCGGTGGCACCTCCGGACGTGAAGCTCGACCTCCCGGGGACCGTCCGGTCCGGTGACTGGGAGCTGGAGGCCACGCAGCTCTCGTCGCCGTTCCAGCCACGCGGGCCGGAAGTCGCGACCCTCGACCTCGATTCGGTCCGGCGGGCCGCCGGGGAGGGGCTCACGGTCCGCAGATGGAAACCCGGCGATCGAATGCGGCCGCTCGGGATGACCGGGCATCGCAGCCTGCAGGACATCTTCACCGATGCGGGGGTTCCCCGAAGTCGGCGGCATCGGCTCCCGGTCCTGATCGCCGGCCGGGAGATCGCCTGGGTGCCGGGCGTGGTCGTCTCGGAGTCCTTCCGCCTCGGGCCTGAGAGCACCGCGGCGGTATTGCTCACCGCGAAGCCGGCGGAACCGTCCGTCGGTCCCTGACGGCCGCGATCCGCATAGACTGGCCACGTGTCCCCAGCGCCCATAGGTGAAGTCCTGATCTCCCCCGAGGAGCTCCAGCGCCGGGTCTACGAACTCGGCGCCGAGATCAGCAAGGACTACCGGGGACGAGACCTGGTCATGGTCGGCGTCCTCCGTGGTGCCGTCGTGTTCATCGCCGATCTGCTGAGACAGCTCTCGGTTCCGTGCGAGATCGACTTCATGGCTGTGTCCAGCTACGGCTCGGCCCGAGATTCATCCGGGGTGGTCCGGATCCTGAAGGATCTCGACGATTCGATCACCGGCCGGGACGTGCTGGTGGTCGAGGACATCGTCGATTCCGGCCTCACGCTCAACTACCTCCGGAAGAACCTCCAGGCGCGCGATCCCGCCTCGCTCGAGGTCTGCACCTTGCTCGACAAGCCGCAGCGGCGACGAGTCGAAATCCCGATCAAATACACAGGTTTCGAGATCCCGGACACCTTCGTGGTCGGTTACGGACTGGATCACGCCCAGCGTTATCGGAACCTCGACCACGTCGCGAGCCTGCCGGAAGACGCAGTTCCGACTCTCTGACCGGGTTCAGGCACCTTTATCTCCCTGCTAGTCTGACCATTCGGCCTTTCCCCCGGAAGAACCGGATCGGGTCGCGATAACAGAACGGACCAGATTTGAAGCGATTTTTCAAGAGCGCGGCCTTCCCGATCCTCCTCGTGGTGATCCTCGCCTTCGTGGCGCAGCGTGTGATCAGCCCCGACAATGGCGAGAAGCCCCCGACCTACAACGAGTTTTTGCAGAAGGTCGACAAGGGTGAGATCGAGAAGGTCACGATCAACACCAAGGACAATTCGCTCGACGTCACCGAGGTTCCTGCCGAGGGCAAGACCGGCGACGGGGAGAAGTTCGAGACCGGCTACCCGCAGAACACCGAGCAGAGTCTGCAGAACCAGCTGATCTCGAACGATGTGGCGGTCACCGTCAAGGGCACGGGCGGCTCCAGCCTGCTTTCGATGCTGACGTACATCCTGCCGTTCCTGCTCTTCTTCGGTTTCTGGATCTTCCTCATGAACCAGATGCAGGGTGGTGGTTCTCGAGTGATGAGCTTCGGCAAGTCGAAGGCCAAGAAGATGTCCGTCGACGCGCCCAAGATCACGTTCAAGGACGTGGCCGGCGCGGACGAGGCGGTCCAGGAGCTCGAGGAGATCAAGGAGTTCCTGCAGACGCCGAAGAAGTTCCAGTCCCTGGGCGCTCGCATTCCCAAGGGCGTCCTGCTTTACGGACCTCCCGGAACCGGTAAGACGCTGCTCGCCCGAGCCGTCGCCGGTGAGGCCGGGGTGCCGTTCTTCTCGATCTCCGGCTCCGATTTCGTCGAGATGTTCGTCGGCGTCGGCGCGAGCCGGGTCCGTGACCTCTTCGAGCAGGCCAAGCAGAACTCTCCCTGCATCATCTTCATGGACGAGATCGACGCCGTCGGCCGCCATCGTGGCGCCGGCATGGGCGGCGGTCACGACGAACGCGAACAGACCCTGAACCAGCTCCTGGTGGAGATGGACGGGTTCGAGATCAAGGACAACATCATCCTGATCGCGGCCACCAACCGGCCCGACATCCTCGATCCGGCCCTGCTTCGTCCCGGCCGCTTCGATCGTCAGGTCGCGGTCGACCGTCCCGACCGCGAAGGCCGCAAGAAGATCCTCGAGGTCCACTCCCGCGGCAAGCCGCTCGCCGGTGAGATCGACCTCGACGCCCTGGCCGGCCAGACCCCCGGCTTCACCGGTGCCGACCTCTCCAACCTGATCAACGAGGCGGCGCTGCTGACCGCCCGTTCCGGGAAGCGCGAGATCACGATGCTCGAGCTCGAAGAGGGGATCATGCGCGTGGTCGCCGGCCCCGAGAAGAAGACCCGGATCATGTCGGAGAAGGAACGGAAGATCACGGCCTACCACGAGATGGGCCACGCGATCGTCGGCCATCTGCTGCCGAACTGCGATCCGGTCCACAAGATCTCGGTGATCAGCCGCGGTCAGGCTCTCGGCTACACGATCTCGCTTCCGACCGAGGACAAGTTCCTCACCTCGCGGGCAGAGCTTTCCGAGACCATGGCGATGACCCT
>JBEBXB010000134.1:0-6280 GCA_040391885.1 Conexibacter woesei
TCGTCCGGGTAGTCACCCGGGATCAGGTGGGTCGCGGCCTGGTAGCTGGAAAGCAGGATCGGCCGGCGGGACTTTCGCTTCGGCTTCTTCCAGAACGGGGCCATCGAGCGTCCGTCGAGCCGGCTTCCCGCCTTCGCCCCCGCGAGCGAAAGGACCGTCGGGGCGATGTCCTGGTTGGCGACGATCTCGCGGCTGACGGTGCGGGGCTTGATGCCGGGGCCGCGGATGACCATCGGGACCCGCAGGGCCGGCTCGTAGGGCAGCAGCTTGCCGCGGTGGATCCGGTGTTGTCCCAGGAAGAAGCCGTTGTCGGACGTGAACATGATGTAGGTGTTCTTCAGCTTGCCGGCGGAACGAAGGGTGTCGACGATCCGCTTGACGCCTTCGTCCACGGATCTCAGGGCCTCGATCGCCTTGCGGTTCTCGGTGCCGAGCTGGCTCACCTCGCCGGCGGTCAGCCGCGGCGTGTCGTAGCGCAGGAACCAGGGCTTGTCCGAGACGTCGGCCTCGTTGTAGCCGGGCGGCTTCGGCCCCGGGGTCTTGTCGGCCGTGTCGTAGTGGCGCACCGCCGGCTCAGGGCCGGCCGGAGGTCGGGAATCGCCGTGCGGGGTGTGGTAGTCCACCTGGAGATAGAACGGCTTGTTGCCACTCTGCCGGATCTCCTGGGCGGCCTGGATCGACATCGAGTCCGAGTGGTAGTTGCAGATGGTCAAACCGAACGCCGGGCATCCCACCGGGTCCTTCCCGCCGATCTGGTCGTACCACGGGTAACCGAGTCGGGGAGTCACCTCCCCGTCCACGTTCTGCTGGTAGCCGTAGAACTCACGGGTCGAGTTGTCGGTCGCGTCGGAGACCCAGCGGTCCCATCCCGGCGGAACCGCTGTCTCGGCGGGTTCGTCGGGGCCCCCGTAGAAGTTCATGAACTTGCCGAAATGCGAAGTCCGGTAACCGGCGCGCTGCATCCACACGGCGATGTTCTCGTCGTGGATGCGGTTCGAGCGGTAGCCGGCCCATCCGCCGCGGGCGCCGCCGATCCGGACGACCCCGTGGTTCTGGGCGTACTGGCCGCTGAAGAGGGACGCGCGTGACGGTGCGCAGAGGGGGAAGGGGGTCACGTACTGACGGAAGTCGACCCCCTTGTCGCGGATCAGCTTGGTCGTGTGCGGCATGATCGGCCGTTTGCGGCCGTTGAGGTCGACCCAGGTGCGCGCGAACTGCTCCAAAGGCTGGTCGTCTGTCTGGATGACCACGAAATTGGGTCGGGCAGCCGCCTTGACCGGCGCCGCCGGATAGAGCATGAAAGCAACCGCTGAAGCAAAAAGGCAGCCGAAAATAGCGCGTATGTTCACCCTTGGATACAAAGAGACTGCTCCCATAACTACCGAAACGCGCGATAGGTGCGGCCGCGCCTAGCTCATCGGTCGATTCTTCCCGGCCGAAACTTCTCTCCCCGGGGCGGCTTTCAACCTATCGAGGGCATCCGGCACCGGTTCCGGTCGCTCGCATCTCGTCGAAAGGAGCTTCATCAGTGTCATCGCCCGTCCGCCGGCCCCTCGGCCGGCCAGTAGGTATCGCGGTCACGGGCTTCGTGATCGCCGCTCTCCTGGGGATGGTGGCCGCCGGCCACGCCCGGGCCGCCGTGTCGGTCAACCCGGGACCGACCGCGAAGAACGCGTCGGTCTGGTCGGAGATCAGCTTCCGTGGCGTCCGCGCCGGCAAGGCCGGTCCGATCGTCGTCCGGGGATCCCGATCCGGACGGCATGGGGCGAAGCGGAAGCGCCACGGGGACAACCGCGGATTCAGCCTTGTGCTCAAGCGGCCGTTCCGGGCGAGCGAATGGGTGACCGTGAAGACCCGGTTCCGGGTGTACGG
Source organism: Conexibacter woesei (assembly GCA_040391885.1). Taxonomy (GTDB): domain Bacteria; phylum Actinomycetota; class Thermoleophilia; order Solirubrobacterales; family 70-9; genus 67-14. Next base: position 1,873 of record JBEBXB010000134.1, read on the forward strand.
AGCCAAGCGCGGGCTGTACCGGTTCCGCACCGAGAACCTGAAGCTCGCCCGAGCCGGACGGGTCGCGCCGGTCCCGGTCGGCTCGACCGGCCAGCCCGCCTACCGGTCCCGGCCGGATCTCGCCCCGCCCCGGATGGCCATCGCCCCTGACTCGACCCCCTCGGACCGGCCGCTGTTCATCGGCTCGAAGGCGGCCGGAAACGTGATCTACGGCATCGGCGGCGAGCCGATCTGGTTCCGTCCGGGCCGCAACATGGACTTCCGCACCCAGAGCTGGAACGGGCGGCGGGTCCTCACTTGGTTCGAGACCCCCACCAAGGGATCCGGCCTGAAGAAGAACACTTACATGATCGCCAACCGGGCCTACAAGGTGATTCGCAGGATCACCCCTGGGAACGGCTACTCGGCGGACTCCCACGAGTTCCGCTTGACGAACCGCGGCACCGCCTACATAACGAGCTACCGGACCCGCATCCGCGATCTGCGCAAGGTCGGGCAGGCGAGACGCGGCCGGGTCAGCGACTCGATCGCCCAGGAGGTCGACCTGAAGACGGGCCGGGTGATCTGGGAGTGGCACAGCCTCGATCACGTGCCGGTCGGGCACACCTACGCCGAGAAGCCACGGCGCCCGGGCAATCCCTTCGACTACTTCCACATCAACACGGTGATCGACACTCCCGACGGCAACGTGATGATCTCCGGCCGCAGCACCAACGCCGTCTACAAGGTGAGCCGGAAGACAGGCCGGATCATCTGGACGCTGGGCGGCCGGGCCAGCGACTACAAGCTGGGCAAGAAGGCGATCTTCTCCTGGCAGCACGACTCCCAGCCCCTTCCCGGGAACCGGGTTTCGATCTACGACAACGGTGACTCACCGGTGGTCGCGAAGCCGTGGCGGGATCAGTCCCGAGGCCTGATCCTCAAGTTGAACAACCGCCGCAAACGGGCCACGGTGGAGCGTGAGTTCCTCCATCCGGCAAGGCCGCTGGCTTCGACACAGGGAAACCTGCAGAGCCTCGGTGGCAGCCGTTACCTGGTCGGTTGGGGCGGCGCCCCGCTGGTCAGCGAGTACGGGCCGGACGGGAACCTGCTCTTCAACGCCCGTTTCCAGGGCATCAGCTCCTTCTATCGTGCGTACCGGGCCCGGTGGGCCGGGAAGCCGAAGGGGAAGGTGGCCGTGGCGGCGGCACCGACCGGAAATCCGGGACAGACCAGGCTCTGGATCAGCCACAACGGCGACACCGCGACCGAACGGTGGCAGGTGCTGGCCGGGCCATCGGCGGATTCACTCACCGTGGTGGCGAGTCGGCCCAGGGAAGGCTTCGAGACCGTGACGGCGGCACCGACCGACGCCCGCTTCGTCCGGGTCCGGGGATTCGACGGGAACGGAGCCGTGACGGGCAGCTCGGCGGTCGTCAGGGTCAGCCGCTGAGCTCGGGTCGCGGGCTCGGCCCGGCCGAGGGCTGAACCCTTCAGAGAGCTGGCTGTGGCCATGGCGGCAGCTCTTCACGGCAGCCGCCTCCACGACAGGTGAGCACCTCGACCAAGTGATCCGCCATGTACCGCTCCACCTCGGCGTAGCGGGGGCGTCCGGCCCGGTTCCTCAGCTCCCACGGGTCCCTTTTCAGGTCGTAGAGCTCGCGGGCGCCGTTGCGGTACTGGATGAACTTGTACGGCCCGACCCGGTAGCCGCGATAGTTGACGGCGGGCGCCTTCGCCGAGGCCGTCGCCCCGCCGACGGCCGAGGCCGGTCGGCCGTCCTCGACGGAGGCCTCGTCGCCGACGAACAGCGAGATCTCGTAGGGCCGGCGGGTGCGCTGATCCGGGTTGCGCCAGAACCGGCCCAGCGGACGTCCGTCCACCTGATAGCCGGCGGTGGTTCCCGACAGCTTCAGAAGGGTCGCCGGGACGTCGATGTTGCCGACCACCTCGTTCACCTTGGTCGCCGCCGGGATGCCGGGCCCCCGCACCGCCATGGCGACCTTGGCGGCGGCGTCGTAGGGAAGGAACTTGGCGCGGCTGAAGCGGTGCTCGCCGAAGAAGAGCCCGTGATCCGAGAGGAAGAACACGTACGTGTTCTTCAGCTTGCCTGTCTCCCGAAGGGTCTTCATGATCGCGCCGACGCCGTCGTCGACCCCCCGCAACGCCTCCACGTACCGGCGGTAGTAGTGCGTCTGGCTACGAATCTCACGACTATTGAGAGGACGCCCCGCGGCGGCCTTGAGGAAGGCCGGCTTGTCCGAGATGTCCGCTTCGTTGAAGTTCGCCGGGCGAGGGAGCGGCGTGCGGGCCGCGCTGCCGGCGTGACGGGTCTGCGGGGTCGGGCCGGCGGGCGGGCGGACGTCGCCGTGGGGGGCCTGGTAATCGACCTGGAGGAAGAAGGGACGGCCGTGACGGGTCCGGATCTCGCGGACCGCGGCTCGGGTCATCACGTCCGTCAGGTGGTTGCACCGGCCGCGGCCGGGGCCGCTCCGCAGGCGAGCGGCCGTGCACGAGGCGGGGTCGATGCCGGGCCCGCCGAGGCGATACTTGGGATTCCCGACCGGTCCGACCGCCCGGCCGTCGTCGTTGACCTCGTACCCGTAGTAGCGGGCACCGGGCATGAAGGCGGTGGTGAACCACCGGTCCCAGCCGGGAGGGACGGTTCGATCCACCCTGCCGTTGACGTTGTCGTAGTAGCCGTTGATCAGCTTGCCGAAATGAGCTGTCCGGTAACCAGCCCGGTTCAGCGCGAGCGGGACGTTGTGATTCCAGGTCGGCAGCGCCTGAAGCCCCGGCCATCCGCCGAACGGGCCGTCGTTGCGGAGCAGCCCGCTGCTGTGCGGATACTGCCCGGTGAGCATCGAGGCCCGCGAAGGAGAGCAGACCGGCGAGGAGGCGTAATAGTTCCGGAACTCCGCGCCGGAGCGGACGATCCCGTCGAGCGTGTTGGGCATGATCCGGTGGAACCCGCCGATCTTCCCTCTGTAGAGGCCCTTCAAGGTGGCCGCACTCTGATCGTCGGTCTGGATGACGATGAAGTTCGGCCGTTTCGCCTGGGCGAACTCGGGCGCACGGGCGAGAGCGAAGCCGCAGAGCAGCAACGTGAACGCGACTCCGAGCAGCAGGCACCGTATCTGAGGGGACCGGGACATCATTCCTTGAAGCTTCACTTCCTGGCGGGCAACCGATTGATCAGCTTACGACAGTGGCTTCCCTTGCAGTCTTTGCGGTCCCTGAGGACGAATTTCAACCGGCGGAGCACCGGCCGGTAGCGCTTGTTGCGCAACTGGTTCTTCAGTTCCCACGGATCGGCCTTCAGGTCGTACAGCTCGCGATCGCCGGTCTGGTACTCGATGTACTTGTAGTCCCCGACCCGGACGCCGGTGAAGTTGAGGGGTGGGGCAGCGACCGAGGTGCCGGCGGTCGGGACGTCCCCGGGATCCGGTCTCTCCTCGCCCTCGACGTCCTGCGGCCCGACGTATGACTCGAGCACCAGGGGCCGCAGGGTCCGGCGGCCGGGCTGCTTCCAGAACGGCTTCAAGCTGCGACCGTCGACGCCCGTGGACGAACGGGTCCCGGTGAGGCGGAGGATGGTCGGGGCGATGTCGATGTTGGCGACGACTTCCCCGGAGCGGCGGCCCTTGCGTATGCCCGGTCCCCGGATCAGCATCGGCGCCCGGGCCGCCGCCTCATACGGCAGGAACTTGGCGCTGGACATGCGGTGCTCACCGTGGAACAGGCCGTGGTCGGAGAGGAAGATCACGTAGGTGTTCTTCAGCTTTCCGGTTCGGCGAAGGGTCTTGATGATCGCGCCGACGCCGTCGTCGACGGCGCGCAGCCCCTCGAGCTCCTTGGCCCAGCGATCGTCGATCCGGTCGATCTCCCCCCGTCTCATCGGTTTGGCGAGCTTTCGCAGCCAAGCCGGCTTGTCGCGGATGTCGGCCTCGTTGAAGCCGGGCATCCTCGGCATCTTGTTGTCGATGGCGGAGTCGTAGTGCCGGACGGCCGGTTCCGGCCCGGCCGGGGGTCGATGATCGCCGTGCGGAGTGTTGTAGTTGACCTGCATGTAGAACGGTTGATCACCGGATGCCTCGATCTCGGCGACCGCGTTCCGGCTGAAGACGTCGCTGTTGTAGTTGCAGGTGGGCGACTGAGCTGCCTGCATGAGCAGGGCGGCCGTGCATCCGGGCGGGTCGACCTCGTTGCGGACCAGGTCGTAGCCCCGGGAGCCGAAGGGGCCGGTGGGGACGCCGTTCACGTTGAGGCTGTAGCCGTAGAAGTAGAGCTCGCCACCATAGGACGCGGTCAACCAACGGTCCCAGCCCGGCGGGACGGTCGTCTCGACCTGGTCGGGATCCCCGCCGTTGTAGTTGTTGGTGAACTTGCCGATCTGGATCGTCCGGTAGCCGTTCTCCTGGAGATCGAC
>JBEBXB010000135.1:0-6229 GCA_040391885.1 Conexibacter woesei
CCCACGACGAGGGCGGGTCCGAAACGGACCGCCCTCGTCGTGGCCGAAATGCTGCCGGCGGAATTTGAGCGACAGGCGCTCAACTGTTACCTCAGCTGCCCGCCGGGTAAGTGGCCCGGACGGTAACCGGATCGAGCACCGCACCTTCAATGTACTGGCCCGATGACAGGACATTTACGACTCGCGAACCGTTCTCGGTCAACGTGACCGGGGCGTTTGCCCACTTCACTTCGGTGACGTCACCGGTCGTGGTGGGAGGCGTAAACGTCGCACCGTTGAGATCGATCTTGGCGAAGTCGACCCTGCCCCGTAGCCACGACAGACGGAACCGCGTCGCGACTTCAACGGTGATCCGCGAGTTGTCGCCGTCGATCACGACCGTCGGGTTGGAGAGCACGGTGCCGTAGCTCATGATCGGCAACACATTGCAGAACCCGACCCGACCGGTGCCCTTCAGCACCAGACGGTCATCTGCATTCCCGGCTCCGCCGGCGTCGTAGAAGCCGGCATCAGAGCCCGCGGCAGGCCAGGTGAAGAACTTTCCGCCACCTGACATCTGCCCCGTGCCACCGGGCTGAGGGTAAGGGAGGCTGCCCGGGCCATTGCCTACATAAGGCGTGTTGCTAGCCGTGGCACCGCCAAACAGGTTGAACTCGCCGGTGCCGTTGACCGATCCGCGGAGAGCCGTGCGAACGCCCCAGTCCATTCCGCCGCCCTGAACGGCCGTACCACCACTGAGGTCGGGTGCCGCTGCCGGACGCTCGCCGTCAGCCACCCAGTTGTAGTTGGAGCCGCCAAAGGCATGGTGCTCATCGATGGTTCTGGCGTCGCCCGCCGAGCCTCCGGCCGGAATGGTCGGCACGCATCCCCCTATTGCACCCGAGAACGGGAACGGGTGTTCCGCGCTAGCGAATTCGGCCAGGGCCGTCATCGCCGCGGCATCGTTGGCTCCGAGGTCGTATTCCGTCGCGAGCTTGACGTTGACCGGGTCGAGCTCCTCGCCCGCGTCATACAGGCAGGTCTCGGGAATGCCGGGTTCGGTCGAGGGACGGCAGAATACGTCGCGGCCCAGGGAGGTCAGCTTCGTGGAGATCTCGCCCCAGTTCACTTCGGTTCCGTTCCGATTGTAGAAGGGTGTGATCCCTTCCAGGTCCAGCGTGGCCAGATCGACCCGCTGGGCCGGAGTCCAGACCCCGGTCATGTTGGTGTCGACGTCCGCGACGATCCGCGAATTCTCGCCGTCGATGACGATGGTCGGATCCTTGATCACGATCCGGAACTCATGCCCGGTGGCGCAGTAGACCGAGGTCCCCTTGCCGTTGATGATCGCCTGGTCATCGGTCATGTCGACCGGGTCGTTCGCGGCGTACTGTCCGTCGGCGACCGAGAACTTGAAGCCGGCCAGCGGGCCCATTCCGTCACGGGTCGCGCCGTCAAGTGCGTGCAGGCTGCCGCCGGCACCGAAGTTGACGTAGCTCCGGAACGACTCCTTGAAGCCCCATGCGAGGTCAGGTGAATCCGAGAGAGGCTTGGGGTTGGTCAGCACCGGCAGCGGTGCCGCGGGGGTCAGCGTACCCGCCACCTGCGAGGTCGCCGGTACGCCACACTGGGCGAGGTACGGATCCTCCGGAAGCGCCGGCTGGCAGCCTTCGGCGTTCGGATCGGCGACGCACGGATCGACCGGCGGCTTGACCGGGGTCGTGGTCTTCTTGGCGTTGAGTACGAGCTTGCCGTAGGCGGCAGCCGGAACCCTCTTCAGCTTGAGGCGCTTCCTGAGGACCTTGGCGGCGGCCGGGGTCAGCTTGACCTTGCCGTTCTTGAGCTTGAAGGTCGTGGTGTTGCCGGAGGTGGTGGTCAGCTTGCCAGAACCCTTGAAGAGGTTGACCTTCTTGCCGCCGAGCTTGCCGGTGACCTTGAGGGCCTTCTTGGAGGCGGTTACGACCAGACCGTGGACGGCGACTGAACGCTTGCCCTTGCGGAAGCTGAACCCGCCCTTGAGGGGCGACTTCGCCGGGCCGGTGGAGACGTTCCCGACCGGAGCCACCACGCGGAAGCGCTTGCCGGAGAGGCCCTTGACCTTGGCCGGGGCGACCCGCTTGATCTTGACGCCCTGCTTCTTCAGCGCCTTGCCGGCCTTGCCGGCGCCTAGCGTGAAGGTGGCTTTGCCACTCACGGTCGTCTTGGCCTGGGCGATACCCGGACCCAGGAAGAGGACAGCCGCAGCGAGTGCGAGGACGAGAGTCGCAAGCCATCTCATCGAGACGGGTGCGGCGGAAGACGAATTCATGCGTTCGGATTTCTCCTTGTCGTGTCGCTCATGCGACGGTCTTGAAACGGCCGTTTACGAGGGGGCCGGGCAAGCCTTAGGGTGGCCTATGGAAATCACAGTAACAGGATTGGGATTAGGGGTGCCTAACGACCTGGGGCGCCCGGCTCGATCCCGCTTTCTACTGGCGATCCAGCCATTCGACGTGAAGTGCGGACCGGCCTTGGTGATGAACCATTTCGGCCTCTACTTCCCAAACTTCGGCGATCAGCTGTGGCGTTAACACCTCGGCCGGGGTTCCAGTTGCGATCGTCTGCCCGTCAGACATCACGACGACCCGATCCGCGATCGCCGCGGCAAGGGCGAGATCATGGACGATCAGGACGACGCCCAATCCGTCCGCGACCAGGCCGCGCAACAGTTTGGACACGGAGACGATGGCGCCGAGATCGAGCTGCGCGGTCGGTTCGTCGGCCACCAGCACCGGCGAACCCTGCGCCAGGGCGATCGCGATCTGGACCCGTTGCATCTCGCCTCCCGAAAGGGTGCTGAGCAGTCGCTCCTGAAAGCCGTCCAGGCGAGCCCTGGAGATCGCGTCGGCGACGGCGGTTCGATCTTCTGCCGTCAGCCCTTGTAGTGGCTTGAGGTGTGAGGAGCGTCCGATTCGCACCGCGTCGTCGACGGTGACCCCGTTCGGAACCTGGGCGCGCTGCGGGACGAAGGCGCGAACGCGGGCGAGACGGCGGCCCCGCAGAGAGGCGAGGTCGTGGCCCATCCACCGCACGACCCCTTCGTCCGGGCGACGCAGCCCAGAGAAGGCGCGCGCGAAGGTCGACTTTCCGGCGCCGTTCGGTCCGACGACCGCGACCAGCTCGCCCCGCTCGAGGGTGAGGCTCGCCGATTTCAGGATCTCGGTCTTTCCGATCGTCACACCGACCTGCTCGGCGTGGAGCAACGGCGCGTCCGGGGCGAACTCGACCTCTCCTCCACGGGGACCCATCCGGAGGCGCATCAGACGGCCTTCCGAAGAAGCCAGAGAAACAGCGGCACGCCGAGGAGCACGAGGAACGGCCCGACCGGCATCTCGACAGGGGCGGCGATGGTGCGGGCCAAAGTGTCACCGGCAACCAGCAGGGCAGCGCCGGCCACGCCGGAGACGGGGACGACATAGGTGTGGTTGTTCGTCCCCCCCAGCAACCGCACCATGTGCGGGATCAACAGACCGAGGAAGGCGAGCAGACCGGCGACGGCCGCGGCGGCGGAAGCCAGGATCGCGGCGGCCAGGGCGGAAAGGAGGCGGATGCGCCGGGGGCTCGACCCAAGCGAAGCGGCGACGTCATCCCCGAGCATCAACCGGTCGAGCGGTCGGATCATGAACGCCGCGAGCACGAAGCCAACCAGGAAGTACGGCCAGATCTGGTCGAGGGTCTCCCATCCCGACGAGCTGAGCCCACCGACCAGGAAGAAGATCCCACCGGGAACACGATCGGGGAAGGCCGCCATGATGCTGGCGGTCGCGGCGGAGAAGAGGGAGGCGACCGCGATGCCGGCGAGGATCACCCGGGTTATCCCTCCCCCGCCCTGACCGGCAAATCCGATGAAAAACGCGAGCGAAGCGGCGATCAGGCCGAATACGAGCGCGCTGATCGGCAGAAGCGCAAGGCTCTCGGGGTAGATCAAGATGATCAACATCGCGCCGAAACCAGCGCCGCCGGTCACACCAATCACGTCCGGTGACGCCAACGGGTTGCCGAGCGCCCCTTGAAGGCATGCCCCAGCCACGCCCAGTGCGGCACCGACGATCAGCGCCTCGACTGTCCTCGGCAGGCGGAGGATCTCGATTATCTGGGTGACCGGCTCAGGTGCGTCCTTGCCCATCAGCACATCCACGACCTGCCAGAGCGGGATGTGGACCGCGCCGAGGGCGAGTGACGCGCAGAAGGCTGCGACGAGCGCAAGCAGCAGCCCGATCGCAACTGCGCTCCTCCTGATGCCCGTCACTGTCTCTCCCCCTCGTTGTCCTGACCGGACCGGTTGGCCCGGTCAGTTCTTCAAGAACTTCTTGCGGACGCTGCGGATCACCTTGCCGGCGTCGACACCTGCCTGGAGCAGTTCGTTGTCGGCCGAGATGTAGATGCGCCCATTCTTGGAAGCATTGGTCGATTGCCACGCTTCGTTGGAGAGGATGTAGTCAGCCATCGCGCCGATGTCCTTGGTACTGCCGTGGGGAACCCCGATGATCACATCCGGGTTCTGCGCGACCACGACTTCGTCCGAGATCCGCGCGAAACCGCCGGAGCCTGTGGCTCCTCCTGTGAGCAACCGGCCGCCGGCCAGCTTGGTGATCTGTCCGCCCCAGCTCGAGCCGAGGAAGGTGTAGGGGGTTCGGCCGACACCGAGGATCACCATCACCTTCGGACGGGACTTGAACTTGCCGGTGGCCGACCGGATCTGCTTCCGCATCGTCTTGGCCAGGCGATTGGCCTGCTTCTTTCGCCCGGTGATCTTGCCGATCTTCTTGACGTTTTTGTAGGTCTGAGCGATGTTCACGGGGTCGGCGTACACGACCCGGATGCCGAGCTGCCTCATCGCCGCGGTTCCCTTTCTCCAGCGGGTCGACGAGAGCACGATGTCGGGACGGAGCTTGGCGAGCCGCTCCAGGTTCGGGCCATTCGGGTGACTGAGGTTGAGCGAGGTCACCCCGTTCAGCCGCTTGGGCTTCCGGCGGTCGCCGCCGAGGGTCTGACCTATCGCGATCGGCTTCTTGCCGCCCAGTTTCGCCATGGTGGCGGCGGCGAAGGGACTGATCGCGACGATCCGCGGCTGCTTCTTGCGCTTGGCGGCGTCGGCCGTACCGGTCCCCAGAAGAGAACCACCGACGAGCACCGCGAGAGCAACGATCACGAGTCGAATCAGCAGGTTGTGACGGGGCAGGATGCGGGGCGCAGCGGCGTCGGTCATCGGGGCTTGAACTCCTTGGAGGGGTGCGAGTTAGCTTGAACACAGCCAGAAGAAGAACGGAGCGTCTCGACATGCATCGGTTCGTCCGTGATTCGATTCCTCTGGGCTGCTGTCGAGATAGGGTAGCCTAATTCGAACGCCGCCGACACGGCGCAACCGCTCCGGACCGACACGCACCGGACGCATATTCTTCGATCAATTTTCTGAAAGAGAGCCAGTGGTGACCACTCAGACCGAGACGACGCCGAACGCGAAGGAACTCGTTGGACCGCACGACATCTCCGCGGGCGGCAAGATCCCCAAGGGCACCCCTCTGGCGCGCAACGGAACCCGGCGCTCGGCCTCCGAGGAAGCCCGCACGATCGTCAACGAGACCACCTCGGGCACGCTCGCCACTATGAGCGACGACGGCACCCCCTGGGCGTCGCTGGTCACCTTCGGGATCATGGACAACGGCGATCCGGTCCTCTGCCTCTCCACCCTGGCTGAACATGCCCGCAACCTGGAGAACAACCGCCAGGCCTCGCTGATGGTCGCCGACGTCCACCACCGGGGCGAGGTCCTCGCGGGTGGCCGAGTGACGCTCGCCGGTATCGCCAAGCGCTCCGATGAGCATCACGACGAGAAGTCGGCTCGCAAGGCCCATCTCGACGCGGTCCCCTCGGCCGCCATGTACGCGGACTTCAAGGACTTCTCGTTCTGGATCCTCGAAGTGAGCCGGGTGCGCTGGGTCGGCGGCTACGGCCGCATGGACTCCGCCACCGCCGCCGATTACTCCGTGGCCACGCCGGATCCCGTCGCCCCGCACGTGCCGGACGCGATCTCACACCTCAACGCCGACCACTCCGACGCGCTGCTGGTCATGGCTCAGGCCCTCACGGACCACTCCGAGGCCACCGAGGCCAAGTGCGTCGCGGCCGACCGGTACGGCATCGACCTCAACCTGGTCACCCCGGAAGGTCCCAAGTCCACCCGGATCGACTTCGCCGAGACGATCGACGC
>JBEBXB010000136.1:0-6152 GCA_040391885.1 Conexibacter woesei
ACCAGGTGCGGTCGAAGACGGCCATGCCTCCCCAACCGGGGATCTTCGGCCAGAAACGCCACAGGAAATGGTGCCTGGCCTCGTCCGGGGTCGGCGCGGCGAACTGGGCGACCCGGACGTGGCGGGGATCCATCGGGGCCACCAGGCGTTTGATCGCACCTCCCTTGCCGGAGGCGTCCCATCCCTCGAACAGGACGCAGACAGGCGGGCCGGGATCGCCGCCGAGCTGTCCTCCCAGGGTCAGCCGGAGCTCGCTCAGACGCTTCTGCGACGCCGAAAGCAGCTCCTCTCCCTCGGACCGCGAATAGTCAAGGTCAAGATCGACTTCCTCAAGACGTCCCATGGCCCGAACCCTAAATGGCTCCCCGGTCGCTGGGGGATCGCGCCACCTGAGGGGGAGCGACCGCCCAGCCGGCCCCGTATCCTTGCCGCATGTCCGTTTCCTCCACCATCCAGCCCGAAACTCCGGCCGAGGTGGCCGCCTCCCTCCGCGACTCCGCCTACCTGGCCGATGACTCGACCGCGCTGATCGCCTTCCTTGCGCAGCGTCTCGGCAAGCCGGTTCTGGTCGAAGGGCCGGCGGGCGTCGGCAAGACAGAGCTCGCCAAGGCGCTCGCCCGAGCCACCGACCGCGAGCTGGTGCGGCTCCAGTGCTACGAAGGGCTGGACGAGGCGAAGGCCCTGTACGAGTGGAACTACCGCAAGCAGCTGCTCCGGATCCAGGCGACGGCATCCGTCCGCGCCGAGAGTGACGGTGCCGCCGATTCGGTCGAGATGGGCGAGATCTTCACCGAGGAGTTCCTGCTGGAACGGCCGCTGATGCGAGCGATCGCCAGCCCGGAACCGGTCGTGCTGCTGATCGACGAGATCGACAAGACCGACCAGGAGTTCGAGGCGATGCTGCTCGAACTGCTCTCCGACTTTCAGATCACGATCCCGGAGATGGGCCGCATCGGAGCCACCACCCACCCGATCGTGCTGCTCACCTCGAACAACTCACGGGAGCTGACGGAAGCCCTCAAGCGGCGCTGCCTCTACCTGTGGCTGGACTATCCGACGGCGGAGCGCGAGGTCGAGATCATCCGCCTCCACGCACCCGAGATCGACGAGAAGCTGGCCGCCCGCCTGGTCGAGGTGGTGGCGATGGTGCGGGAGCTCGACCTGAAGAAGCCGCCTTCGATCGCCGAGGCGATCGACTGGGCGCGCACCTTGATCCTGATGGGTGCCGACGACATCGACGCCGAGGTCTTCCGCCAGTCGCTCTCGATCATCATCAAGCACCGCACCGACCTCGATCTGGTCGTGGAGCGGATATCCCCGCGGCTCGGCCGCGCCGACGCCGGCCAGAAGGACGCCGGCTCCGGCAAGAAGCGGGACGAAGCCGTTTCGAAGACATGATCCATCAGGTCCTTGCCTTCTGTGAAGAGCTCCGCGGCGAGGGCGTGGCGATCGGGACCTCGGAGATCCAGGATGCCTTCCAGGCCCTGGAGATAGTTCCGTGGACCTCCCCGGTGGATTTCAAGGAGGCGCTCGCGACTACGGTCGCCAAGTCGCCGAAGGACCGGGAGGTCTTCGATCTGGTCTTCGAACGGTTCTTCTTCCGGGCGACGGAGTCGGCGGCGATCGAGCGTGAGGCCGGCGACGGGTCGGGCCAGGCCTCGCGCCTCTCCGAGGCGAACCGTGAGGCTCTCGACACCGAAGCCCTGGCCGAGGCGATCCGCGACGCGATCGAGGCGGGCGACGAATCGGCGATGAACGAGCTGGCCCGGCTGGCTATCGAGGCCTTCGGGCGTCAGGGCGAGAGCTCCGGGGTGGTCGGCGTCGACCTGCAGCGGATCCGCCGCGGTCTCGGGCTGACCGGGACCGGCCCCGAATCGGCCGCCGAGCAGGCCGCCGAGGGACGGCTGCCGGTGGACCGGGATCAACTTGCCCGGTTCGAGCGCCAGCTCCGGCGCGAGCTGCAGCGCCGCCAGATCGAACGTCAGGGGCAGCTGCCTCCCTCCCGCCCCCTCTCGGAGCTCAACCGGGCCCTGCCGATGCGAGGCGCTCAGGATCACGCGGCGGTCCACAAGGCGGTCGCCCAGATGAAGCGTCGCCTCGCCACGATCGGCCACGACCCGCGCGGCGCCAAGCGAACCGGAACCGTGGATGTGCGCCGGACGATGCGGGCCTCCCTGGAGACGGGCGGGGTTCCGCTCAACCTCAGCTACAAGCCGCGTCGCCCCCGCAAGCCCGAGATCTACGTCCTCTGCGACGTGTCGACCTCCGTCAGCTCCGCCGCCACCTTCTTCCTCTCGGTGGTCCACGCTCTCCACGACTCCTTCCGCAAGCTGCGGAGCTTCGTCTTCATCGAACGGATCTCCGAGGTGACCAAGATCTTCGAGGACGAACGGGACTTCAGCGCGATCTCCGAGAAGATCACCTCCACCGGCGGGGTCGCCGACGTCTCCGGATACACCGACTATGGCCGGGTGTGGCGCGAGTTCCTCGAGGATGTCTCCGCCGATCTCGGGCCCCGCTCCACCGTGATCGTGCTCGGCGATGCCCGCACCAACGGCCGACCGGCCGCGGAGGACGCCTTCGCCCGGGTCACCGCCCGGGCGAACCGGACCTTCTGGCTCAACCCGGAACCGGAGCTGTACTGGAACTACGGCGACTCGGTGATGAACGCGTACATCCCGTACTGCGACGGCGCCTTCGAGTGCTGGAAGACGGAGCACCTCGAGACCTTCGTCGACGTGATCGCCGGGCGCCCTCGCCTGGATGGCCAACGGGCCCGCGTCCCCGCTTCCGGCCACCGGTACTGAGTGGCGCCGCGATGAACGGCGAGGGCTGAGCGATCGGCCGCATCCCGATCCGGCTGCAGCCGCGGGCGTCTTCGAACGGCATCGTCGGCGAACGGGACCCGGGCGACGGCTCCGAGCCGGCGATCGTCGCCCGGGTCACCGCGCCCCCGGTCGACGGCAAGGCCAATGCCGCCCTGGTCAAGCTGCTCGCGAAGGAACTCGGGATCGCGAAGTCGAAGATCAGGATCGTTCAGGGCGAAACCGGCCGGGACAAGCTCCTCGAAGTCGAGGGCCTGTCCGCGGCCGAGGTGAGAAAGCGGCTGCTGCCCGTCAGCGGAAGCTGACCGGCTTGACCACTTTCCGGCGGTTGCCCTTGGCGTCGGTGGCGATGACGATCAGGCGGGCCCGGGTCACGTTGCGCTGACGCAGACGCTTGCGGAATCGCTGCCCGACCTTCATCCGGATCCGCTTCTTCTTGCCTGACTTGGCCGCCTTGGTGTTGAGGCGGCCGATCGTGACGTTGCGTGAGCCCTTGCCGCCGACCCGCTTCATCTTCGCGACCAGCTTCGCCTCGATCTTCACCGGCATGCTCTCGTCGGAGATCACGAGCTGGAAGGGCTGGCCGGCGCGGAGCAGCCGCCGCAGGCTCGGCTTGCCCAGCGTCTTCACCTTTACGAGCGGCTTCTTCTTGTCCTTCTTCGGCTTCTGTTCAGCCCGGGTCCGGCGGAACGGCCCGGAGATCTCATAGATCACACCCGCCGGCCTGGCCCGCTGTGACGAGAAGTAAAGCCGCCGCCCGGTGGGATCGAAGACCGGTCCGGTGAGCTCGGAGTTGGCATGCTCCTCACCCGGAAGATGCAGGAACGACGCCGCCTTGCCCTCGGTCGTGATGATGCAGATCTGGTGCTCGCCGGGGTCTTCGCAGACGAACAGATCCCCGGAGATCGGGGAGACGGTCACGTTGTCGGTGTCGTGGAGCGGGGCGTCATCGCCGAGTGCGTTGCCGTCGTAGAGCACCTCGAGCAGGTTGTCAGCGCAGTGGTACGCGAAGACACTGTCGTCCTGGGTCGTCGCGAAGTAGATGACACCTTCGTCGTACCACATGCCCTCGCCGCGCTTGAATTCAGTCGCCGTGGGCACCTGCTTGCGGGTCGGGGTGGCACCCGTGTACATCGGATCGGGCAGGGTGATCCAGTCGACCGTGCCGTCATCCTGGACCGAGGCGACGTCCAGTCGACCCTTGGAGAGGTCCGGGTACTTGGTCGGCGTGAACCGGTAGAGGCAGCCGTCCTTGACGTCCTCGGTCAGGAAGACGTGCTTGCCGACCGGGTCGACCGCACACGCTTCGTGCTTGAAGCAGCCCATCTCGGGCCGGACGACCTGCTCCTTCTTACCCCAGGGGTCGCATTCGTAGACCTCGCCGCGATCCATCTCCTCGCAGGAGAGCCACGTGCCCCACGGGGTGACGCCACCGGCGCAGTTGATCTGGGTGCCCTTGAGGATCGGATAGGCGTCGGTGACCTTGAAGTTCTTGTCGAACCGGATCGCGCCGGTGCCGATGTCGATCCCGGCCTCCGGGATGTGGGGCGCCTCGCTGTTGGAGACGAGGATGAAGCCGCCGTCGTCGGTCTTGTAGCTGCCCATGCCGTCCGGCAACGCGTGGAACTTGTACGGCCGGGGGCCGATCTCCGTCCCGGTCCGGGCGATCACGCGGGACGAGAATCCCTTCGGCAGCCGGATGCCGTTGGCGTCCGGAGCCTGAAGCGGACCGTAGGGGCTTTCACCCGCTTCGGCCGGTGCGGCCATCGCGTCCAGCGCGCGGCCCAAGAGGCCCCCTGCCAGCGCGACTCCGCCGGCGGCGCCGGCTCCGACCCGCAAAGCGTCCCGCCGGGTCACCCCGGACTCTTCCAACTCCTGATCCCTCATCTGACCTCCCTAGTCGTTTCCCTGCCCATCAGGGTAGCGATTGGGGGTGCGGTCCGCCAAAAGGGACCGAACGCCGCGGGGGCGGGTCAGCGGGCTTCCCAGGCGTCCTTCTGCTCGGCCAGCTCACGCACGTGCTCCGGCAGGTCACCGGTGACGAGGTTCTCCAGAGTCACCGACTCGAGCACCGAACGGAGGTTGGCCCGGACCGCGATCCATACGTTCTGGAGCTCGGCCGCGTTGCCGGTGTAGGAGATCGATTCGGGCGGCGCGGACTGGACGTTCGCGATCGGCCCCTCGACCGCGCGGATCACGTCCGCGACCGAGACTTCGTCGGACGGGCGGGCCAGCCAGTAGCCGCCCTTGGCGCCACGGCGGGCACGCACTATCCCGGCCCGTTTGAGGTCGAGCAGGATGTGCTCGAGGAACTGGAGCGGAATGTCCTGCGAATCCGCGAGACGTTCGCCCTTGACCGGACCTTCGGGGGACGCGGCGAGTTCGACCGCGGCACGGACTGCATAGTCGGACTTGGCTGAGACACGCACGGCCCCTAGTAAACCAGCCCCGGCGCCTTTTGGACCTTTCCCCCCGGAAACGACAGCAATTCACCCCGTCCCAGCGCCGGGGCGGGGACCGTGTCAGCCGGATTCGGCGATCGGACCCGGCGGCTCGGGGCCTTCACCCTCGCCCTGCTTCGGCCGGAACCGCTCGTACCAACGGGGCGCCATCAGGATCAGGGTGAAGCCGAGGCCGGCGACGATCGCCGCGATCGGCCAAACCAGCGGGTCGCCCTTCTGGACGGTGGCGATTCCGGAGGCGATCAGGACCACGCCTAGCGCCAGCCGGATCGAGTCCTGGGGCACCCTGTCCACCAGCGCGGCCCCGATCATCACGCCGGGGACGGATCCGATCAGGATGTTGCCGACCAGGCCGAGATCGACGTTTCCGTGCCCGAAGTGGGCGATGCCGGCGGCCCACAGGATGATCGCCGCGTGGAATACGTCGGTGCCGACCACATGCTTGGGCGAGAGCCTGAAGACGGCGATCAGGAGGACCGCGATCACCGTGCCGGAGCCGGCCGAGGTAACCCCGATCACGAAGCCGGTGGTCAGACCGATGATCACGGCCGCCACCTTGTGCCGGCGCTCGATCACGAAGTCGTCGCGTTCGTTCAGGGTCCGGGCGAGGATCAGCGCCCGCGCCAGGGTGATCACGCCGACCATCAACAACGTGCCGCCGAGGACCGCATAGACCAGCGAGTCGAGTTTCGCCCCGCCGATCTTCGTCTCCAGCCAGGAGATCAATTGGACGCCGAAGACAGCGGCCGGCACCGAACCCGCGGCCAGCCAGAAGACAAGCCCGAGGTTCACCGTCTTCATCCGGTAATGCCGCCACCCACCGACAGTCTTGGTGATCGCGGCGTAGAGGATGTCCGTCCCGATC
>JBEBXB010000137.1:0-6125 GCA_040391885.1 Conexibacter woesei
CCGGACCCGACC
Source organism: Conexibacter woesei (assembly GCA_040391885.1). Lineage (GTDB taxonomy): Bacteria > Actinomycetota > Thermoleophilia > Solirubrobacterales > 70-9 > 67-14. Next base: position 13 of record JBEBXB010000137.1, read on the forward strand.
GGCAGCGACCGCAGGGCCAGCCCCAGGAGCACCGCGCTGAGCAGGTAGAGCGGCACGAAGATCAGGGTGGGAGTGAGACGGGAAAAGCCGGTTGACTCCTTGAGCGCAATCGCCCAGGCGACTTCGAGCAAACCGGCGATGAGGATCAATATCCAGGCCATGGGGACCTCCGTTCGAGTGGGTTCGGGCTGCGTCGTCGTTCCTGCCGGGTACGGCGCGTCTCGTCCGGAGGCAGTGGCCTGCCTGACCCAACTTTAGCCATAGGCCGACGGCGGGCTGTGTGACGGCGAGCACACAGTCCCCGTTGCCTGCGGTAGCCTGACCTCAGGGAGCTGTATCAACTCGTCTTCGGGAGGAAATTCCATGCGTCGTGTTCTTGTCGTGCTTTTTGCCGTTCTGGCAGGCCTGTCGATCAGTGTGAGCGCCGCCTCGGCAACGCCAGCGGAAGCCACCGCATCGAAGAAGGCCAAGAAGGCGAAGCGTTCCAAGCCGGTCAAGCCCCGGCTGAACATCGTCACCACGAAATCCAGCCAGCTCGCGAAGGGCAAGGTGAAGGTCAAGATCCGCGGTTCGGCGCGTGCCGCGGTGCGATTGAGCGGCATCTCCACGACCTTCGACGTGGCGAAGGCCAAGCTGATCGTCCCGAAGAAGATCAAGCTCAACCGAAGGGGCGCGAAGACGGTCGCGCTGAGGCTGACTCCCGCCGCCCGCAAGGCGGTCTCCGGGTGCTCCGCCCGGAACCTCGTGATCACCGGCAAGAGCGGCAAGCGGTCCGGAAAGTCGAAGAAGGCGATGGTCCGCAACACCGCCGCCTGCAAGCTCGCCACCGTCAACCTGAACCGGGTCGCCGACTGCGAGTTCATCGCCCAACCGAAGGAAGGCATGTGCATGCTGCCCTTCCCGAGCGACTACTACACGGTCAACGACAAGTCCAGCCCGACCGGCAAGCGGATCAAGTTCACCGAGGGCGCCATGCCGCAGAACAACAAGGGCGTGCCGATCGATCCGTCGAACTACGACGACTCCGACGGGTTCAGCCAGGGCCAGGGAATCGCGGTCAAGGTCCCGGGCGTCGACTCCATCGAGGCGGCGAATGCCAACAAGCTGGTTCCGATCAACCACATCGGCCGTTACGCCGACAGTGATCAGCGTGTCGTGGTGATCGACACCAAGACCAACAAGCGGTGGCCGATCTGGGCGAACGTCGACTCCAACGCGGACGACGACTACAGCCGCCTACTCGAGATCAAGCCGGCCAAGAACTTCTCCGCGGGCGGGCGTTACATCGTCGCTCTCCGCAACCTCACCGACGTCGACGGCAAGCCCCTCCAGGCCCCGGACGCCTTCCGTTACTACCGGGATCAGGTCAAGTCGTCCCAGAAGCCGATCAACGACCGCCGGGCCAAGTTCGAGGGCATCTTCAAGTCCCTTCGCAAGGCCGGCATCAAGCGCAGCGACCTCTACCTCGCCTGGGATTTCACCGTCGCCAGCGACGAGAACAACTACCGTCGGGTGCTCAGCATGCGTGACCGTGCGTTCGCCGAACTCGGGGACGACAACCTCGCCGACAACGTGATCGAACCCGGCAGCGCCGCGCCCGCTTTCAAGGTCGACTCGGTGGAGACCCACTCGAACCCGAGGATCGCCCGCTACATCAAGGGCAGCTTCACCGTGCCGTGCTTCCTCAAGACGACCAACACCGAGCCCGACTGCGGGCCCGGCAGCATCATGGATCTCGACGAGAACGGGCTCCCCAAGCGCCACGGCACCTGGGAGGCCAACATGGAGTGCATCGTGCCCCAGGTGGCGGTCGACACCGGCGGCAAGATGCGGCCCATGGTCTTCGGGCACGGCCTTTTCGGCAAGGCCGACGGGGTCACCGGCTCGGTCAACCCGATCCTGGCCCAGGACCACGAGATGCTGCTCTGCGCCACGGATGAGATCGGCATGTCGGGGCACGACCCGGTCGAGGTGATGAAGGCCCTGTTCGACCTGTCCAAGTTCAAGGTGCTCCCGGACCGGCTCGCACAGGCGATCGTCAACGAGCTGTACCTGGCCCGTCTGATGTACCACCCGCAGGGGCTCGGCACCGATCCCGCCTTCCAGAAGGACAGCCAGTCGCTGATCAACACCGAAGGTGTCTACTACATGGGTGCCAGCCAGGGCGGCATTTTGGGCGGGGCCCTGACGGCCGTCTCTCCGGACTTCATCCAGGCGTCGCTGCTGGTCGGTGCGATGAACTACTCGAACCTGCTGCCCCGTTCGGTCGACTTCGACCTCTACGCGCAGTTCCTGTACCCGTCCTACCCGGACCACATGTCTCGCCCGCTGCTGTTCGGGCTGATGCAGATGCTGTGGGACCGCAGCGAACCGAATGGCTATGCCCACCGGATGACCGACAACCCGCCCCCCAACACGCCGAAGCACAACGTGACCTTGCAGATCGCCCTCGGCGACCATGAGGTCACCAACTTCGCCGCCGAGGTGCAGGCCCGGACCGTGGGCATGGCGACCATCGACCCCGCGATCGACGCGACCCGTTGGCCGGACTACGACGCCCTCTGGGACGTCCCCCGGATCAAGCCGTCCGAGTACCCGTACCGCGGCTCCAACATCGTCTACTTCGACGGTGGCCCGATGCGAAACTCGAACCCGGCCGACCCGAACAGCAGCATCATCGGCACCCCGCCCCCGCCGTTCGAGAACATCCCCAACCGGCTGGGCCAGAATCCGCACGGTGCCCCGGGAGGCGCTTCGATGGCCGTTCAGATGACGTCCGACTTCCTGCAGCCGAACGGCTACATCGACGACGTCTGCGCGCCGAAGTCCTGCTACAGCGACATCTGGAACGGGATGCCCTGAAGGATCGGGCAGATCGGGCGGGTCGATCGACCCGTCCGATCTGCTCGCCTCACCCCGCCGTGATCGCTGGGGCGATCTGGCCCGTATAGCGCGGGCAATCGCCCCAGCGACTTGCGGGGGGCAGTGCCCCCGCACGTCGCGGGGCCTCCCGGCTTACTTGACCGGCTGGTAGCGGAACTTGTTGCCGAGCAGTTCGGTCACGGTCACGAACTTGTAACCGCGCTTGCGGAGCGTGTGGATAGCGCCGGAAAGCGCGTCCACGGTCTGGGCCCGGGGGCCGCCCGCGTCGTGCATCAGGACGATCGACCCCGGACGAACCCCGCGGGTGATCGCTCCGCGGATCGACCCCGAGCCCGGCAGGCGCCAGTCGAGGGTGTCGACATCCCAGAGCACGCTCTTCATCCCGGCGCGCTTCACTCCTTGCTTCAGCGAGGAGTTGATCGCCCCGTAGGGCGGCCGGAAGAGACAGGGCTTGAAGTTGGTCCGGCTCCGGATCACCCTGCTAGCGCGGGCGACATCGGAGCCGCTCGGAAGCAGTGCGTGGTTGGAGCTGTGGTTGGCGAGCTCGTGACCCGCGGCAAGGATCTTGCGGGCCGTGGTCGGATACGAACTGACCTGCTGGCCGAGCACGAAGAAAGTCGCTTTGACCTTCTTGCGCCGGAGAACACCGAGGACATCATCCGTGTAGGGGCCGGGGCCGTCGTCGAAGGTGAGGGCGACCCGTTTGCGCCCGCGCGGGCCGTGGCGGACGACCTCGCCGTCACCGCCGGTGCAACCGACGATCTGAACCGGAAGGACCCGATAGTCGGCCCGGTGCCTGCGAGGAAAGTAAGACGTGCATCCGTCGCCACTGCCCGCCCCGTCGCAAAGGCCGTCGTTGGATGAGATCCGCCACTCGTATGAGTCCGGGTTCAACCGTGCCTTGCCGGGATCGAAGGTCACGACGAGCTTCCGATTCCCGACCCGCTTGACGCGAGCGGCGATCGTGTCGCGGGAGAACAGCTTGCCGTTCTCCGCGGTCCGGGAGACCCCGACACGGTGATGAGAGTTCTTCTTGCCGCCCAGACACACCCTGGTGATCACACCTCGCCCGGCACGGTTGATCTCGAGGCAGAGATACCGCGTGTCACCGGCCCGGAAATCGGGGGTCCGGTTGAGCTTGCGCAACGCGACCTGGCGGTCGGTGCGGATCTCCACGGTGAATGAGCGGCCCGACTGCGACAGCTCCGCCTGGACCACCGGGCCGTCGTCGGGACGGGTGGCGGTCGACGAGCTGATCGCGAAGATGAAGAACAGGACCGCGGAAGCGGCGACGATCATCCAGATGAGGTTCCGGCCGGATGACTTTCGGACGTGTCCGGCGCTTGGGGTCATCGGCTGGCAGTATAGGACCGACCCTCTGACCCCAGCTACGTCGCAGCCTCCTTGAATCCATCCGTCCTCATCCGCTCAGGTCTCGTTCAGCTCACTTCCGTGGTCGTGATCTCGCTGATTCTCGCGGCACTGCTCCCGAAGTCCTTCTTCCAGTCATGGGGTTGGCTCTCGGGACCGCTCGCGTGGGTGCTCTGCGCGGCCCTCACGGCCCGCGTGGTCGGGCTCGACCGCAACCGGACGATGCTGGGAGCGATCCTGGCCGGTCTTCCCGCCGCGGTCGCGGTCGTGCTGGGAATTCACTGGCTGGGCGTGGCCCTGGCCGTGGCCCTGTTCGCGCTCTGGTGCTCCGTTGCCGATCGGGAGCCGGACCCGGCCTGACCCCGGCCCGGACCCGGCCTGGGCCCGGCTCGCGTCGCCTGACCCAGGACCCGATGGGTCGCCGTTCAGGGGACAGGTGGCAACGTCAGCTCTGCGTAGACGGCCCGGTGGTCGGATCCGGTGATCTTCTCGACGTCGTAGTCGGCGACCGAGATCCCGCGTTCGGCGAGGATGTGGTCGATCGTGACCGGAAGCGGCCACTTGAGCCGTGACGGCCAGGTCGAGACCAGTCCGCGACCGACGGCCGAGCCGGCATCGACGTAGCCGGTATCGATCAGATCCCGAAGGTTGACGTGGTCTAGCGTCGCGTTGAAGTCGCCGGCGAGGACCAGCGGTAGGTTCGCGCTGCCCGCCGCGGGCATCCGGCCGAAATCGCGTCCCCACTCCCGCGTCGAGCGGGGCCCGGACGGCGCGGTCGGGTGGATGGCAACCAGTTCGATGGGCAGCGACGCGGGCACTTCCACCGCGACCCGGGGCTGCATCGGACGGGTGTCCAACCGGCCGTGGTCGACCAGCGGCCAACGCGAGTAGATGCCACTGCCGACTGCTCCCGGTTCGACTCTCACGATCTTCTCGGGGTACAGCGCGTCGATCCCGAGGGATTTCAGCTTCTCCTCAAAGTCCGGTTTCAGCTCGGTCAGGACGAGCAGGTCCGCGTCCCGGGATTCCGCCAGCCGCAGGAGGTGCTCCGGGTCGGCCTTGCCCCGGTACAGGTTGGCAGCGAGGATCCGCACCGGCTGCCCACCCGGGACAACGGTCGCGGTGCCGAACTCGCGGGGCACCACCGCCAAGACGAATCCGATCACCGCGATGGTCAGGAAGAAGGCCGCCACCCAGCGCCGGAGCAGCACCACCGGAAGCAACGCCAGCATCGAAAGCAGCAGCCCGTACTGGGTGTAGGCGATCACCTGCACGAGCGGCCATCCCCGTTCGAGGCCGCCGATCCGGATCATCGACCAGAGGACGAACGGAACGGTGATCGCCCAGGTCAGCGCGGTCACCCAGCCCCGACGCGGGGCGCCTTCCCCTCGCTCCTGATCCCATGCGTTCACGAAGGGGATTATTCGGATGCCGCCCGGTCCGGGTCCCCAGGCGGACCTCGCTGCATGAACTGGGCCGCACCCCTGGGAAGCCGCCCCGGAGGTGGGTCCGGTGAGATCCTTCTCAGGCGGTAGCGTCGGGAGTCACGGACAAGGAGGCCCAAGATCGAAGAGAGCGTCGTTCCGCACAGATCCATGTCGTTCGTCTTGACCGCGATCGCCGCCATCCTCGGATTGGCCGTCGTGCCGTTCTCGTACCTGGTCCCGCTCTATTCCTCCGGGGAGACGCTCGCGGATTCGGCCGAGAGCCTTTTCTATGTCGCCCTGGTGCTGGGCGTCGTGCTCGCCGTAGTTCCGCTTCTCATGCCGGGTCGCGCCAGGCGGATCGCCTGCTGGACGTGTGGCTCGGCCCTGCTCCTCAGCTCATTCGTGACCGTCTTGGGAGTGTTCTTCATCCCA
>JBEBXB010000138.1:0-6121 GCA_040391885.1 Conexibacter woesei
ACGGCCCGCGAGGAACAGGTCGCCCGCATGGTCGCCCGGGGGCTCTCCAACGACGAGATCGCCCAGGAGCTGGCGCTCTCGCGCGGCACGGTCAAGATCCACCTCGGTCACGTATACGCGAAAACTGGGGTGGGGACCAGGGCGGAGCTGGTGAGGCTGCTGCTCGGCCATGGAGAGATCGCCTGATGCCGTCGAACGGTCCGGGGACGCTTTCCTGCCGGGCGGCGATGATCGCGCCGACGCCGCTGGTCCGGGTGATGGCCTACTCGTTGCTGTATCTCGTCGATCTGGCGGGGTCCGTCGCGGCCTGGTGCGTGACCGTCGCCGATGGCGAAGTCGACCACGATCAGCCGATCGTCCACTGGACGGGAACTGGCGGTGGAGGCGCGGACGGCAAGGCGACCATCGACGGTGGAGATGGGTTGGCTCGCGCCCTCGACTCGGACGATCCCGTCATCGTGCTGGACGACATCACCGTCGGCGAAAGGTCCTGGCGACTGCCGATGTCGGAGCAGATGCACCAGCACGGCTACATCAACCGGATGCTTCTGGTCTGTCGGCACGAAGGGCGGACAGTCGGAGTGGTGGGATTTCTGAGGAGGCGAGGCGAAGGCGGGTTCAGCTCGGAGACCGCCGAGCTGATCCGGATATACGGACCGGTAGTCGGGCACACCTTCAGCGCGGTCCGGGAGACCGAGCATCAGCTCGGGGCTCGCCCCAAGGTGCCGTTGGCGACCCTCTCGAACCGTGAGACGGAAGTGGCCGCCCTGGCGGCCCGAGGGGCGCCGAACGCGGAGATAGCGTCGACCCTCGGGATCTCGACGGGAACCGTCAAGACCCATCTGCACCGCGTGTTCGAGAAGCTCGGCGTCGACACGCGGACGAAGCTGGCGTTGCTGATCAGTGCGGATCGTGCTCGGCGACCAGCCGAAGAACCGCCGAGCCGTGACTCTCCATGAAGGCCGGCCCGATACCGGAGATGGCCAGCAACGACTCCTCGTCCGCCGGTCGTACCGTGGCAATGGAGGACAAGGTGCGGTTCGACGCGACGATGTAGGCGGGCTTGTCGCCGGCCGCCTCCATCCGCCAGCGGCGCAGCGCTTCGAACAGCTCGGCGTCCTGCGGTGCCAGCTCGGGGGGCGGGCTGGAGGCACGCTTGGGGTTGGCCCGGGAGCGTTTCACTACCACGCTGTCCGGATCCGGAAGCCAGCCATCGGGGTCGCAGACGTCACAGCAGCGTCCGGAAGGCAGGCCGGGGGAGTCGTCGGCGAAATGGTCGAGCAGCTGCCGTCGACGGCAGACGGCGGAGAAGCTGAAAGCCTCGACCGCCCGGTATGCGCGCCAACCGCGGTCTTCGGCCACCCGGCAGGCGGCGCGGATCGCGGCGGTGTCGCTGCCGCCCAGGGGACGGACCAGCAGCCGGCCACCGGGGGCGGGGTCGACACCGAGCGCGCCGGCCCGTTCCGCCACGGCAAGCCGGATCCGTTCCTCGTCGCGCCGGGGCGCGTCGATCACGACGGAGCTTTCGCCCCCCGCGGCTTCGCCGATCCCCGCCACATAGGCCAGCACGTCCTCGGGGTCGACCTTGCGCTGTTCGTTGAAGCGGACGAGACGGCCGAGGTCCGCCCGCATCGCCAGCAACACCGCCCGCGCCGGTTCGCCGTCGCGCCCGGCCCTTCCGGCCTCCTGGTAGTAGGCCTCGACGCTGGAAGGGATGGCCCAATGCCAGACCGACCGGACGTTGGACTTGTCGATCCCCATCCCGAATGCGTTCGTCGCGACGACGATGTCGACATCCCCGTCCATGAACCGGTGCTGGGCGGAAGCCCGTTCATCCGGGGCCATCCCGGCGTGGTAGGAGACGGCGTTGAGGCCGTCGGCTCGCAGCGACTCGCCTAGCTCCTCCGTATCCCGACGGGTTCCGCAGTAGACGATCGCCGGACGGTTGGCGGGATCCTTCAGGCCGATCTCGAGCAGCGCCTGCTTCTTCGCCTTCGATCCCTTGCCTTCGAGCGCGACCGTGTCGAAGCTGAGGTTCGGTCGGTCGAACCCGGAGTGGACCTCCAACGGGTCGCGCATCTGCATGCGCTGCGCGATCTCGGCGGTCACCTGAGGGGTGGCCGTCGCCGTGCACGCCATCAGCGGCGGGTTGCCCAGCCGCTCGGCGACCCGGGGCAGTCGCAGGTAGTCGGGACGGAAGTCATGACCCCATTCGGACAGGCAGTGGGCCTCGTCGATCGCCAGCAGGTCGACCCGGCGGCTTCCGATCAGCTCCAGAAAGGACGAGGAACCGAATCGCTCCGGTGAGCAGTAGGCGATCCGGGCCGATCCGTCGCGCACGCTCTGCCAGGCCGCTTCGGCGTCTTCCTCGGGAAGGCCCGACGCGAACATGACGGCGGGATGCCCCTCCTTGCGGAGGCGGCGCACCTGGTCGGCCATCAGCGCGATCAGCGGGCTGACTACCAAGGTCAGGTCCCCGTTGGCCAGTCCGGGGAGCTGGTAGCAGAGGCTCTTGCCGCCGCCGGTCGGCATCACGATCAAGCTGTCACGTCCGTCGAGGGCGGCCTGCACCGCGTCGCGTTGACCCTCGCGGAACCCTTCGTATCCCATGTGGCCCAGGAGCAGCTCGGGATCGGGCGGGCCGTCGTAGACCCGTGTCGCCGGGGCTTCCGCCAGCTCCAGGCCTTCCAGCCCTTGCAACGCGGCGGTGGCTTCGGCCAGCTCGTCCCGTCCGTGCGGGCCGGATAGGGAGTAATCGTCGGCAGGCGCTGCCACCGGGGCCGGTCGGTGAGCGACCAACTCGCCCATCCGTCGCGCTGCTTGGCCGTCCGTTTCCTTTTCCGCGTCGGTCAAGCCCTTCCACACGGAGCGCAGGGAAGCGAGCTCACCGTCGATCCCGGGGTCACGCCGACCGGACGCAGCCTCCGACTCGAGCCGGGAGATCACGGCATCGGCACGGTGGGTGAACGGAGATTCGGCGGTTGCGGATCGGGGCGGCGTCACTCATCCAGCCTAGAGGCCGGAGCGGCGCCACCCCGTGCGGGTGCCGGGCCCGTCCGAGCTGCAAAATCAAGAGCCCCGCTGGGAAAGCGGGGCTCTTGGTCACTACTTGGGGAGGAGAGAGATTCTGGATCTCTTATGTGATTTTTGATCGGTGGGAGGTAGGTGGGCTCTTCATGCGCCGCGGGAGCTGTACCGCGTTGAAGCGGTAAGCGCCAAGTGAGCAGCGCCGAACCCGACCAGGAAGATCGTGGTGAAGATGGACTGTCCCGTCACTCCGGCAAGGATCCCGATGGCGAAGATCGCCAAACCGAGAACCCAGTCGAAGCCGGCGATCGCCGAAGACGGGAGGGTGCGATGAGAGCTGATTCCGCTCAGGGCGACGCCCATGAGCGCGGCCCCGAGGAAGAAGCTGATCAGACCGACCGCCGGATCGAACGTGAGCACGTACGGGACGATCATCATCAGCGGCGCGGTCGCGAGGACCACCGCGTTGTGAGTGTCGATCTTGATCGGTCTGTTGATCATGGGAATCATCTCCTGAACAGCAAAGTACGTCTGTCGGGAGAGCTTGTGTGTGAGTCGCCTCACAGTTGACATGAAGGCATGTCGAATAGGTCAGTACGGTTTGCCACCATGGCCCGGAAGCGAACGAGACTGGATGTCCTGCTCACCGAACGCGAGTTCTTCCCGTCCCGGACCGCCGCCGCCCAGGCGATCCGTGCCGGGCAGGTGAAGCTCGGCGAAGACGGTCCGGTCGCGCTGCGCCCGAGTCAGGAGGTCCCGAACGAGCAGCCCATCGCCGTGATCGGCGGCCGCAAGTTCGTCTCCCGCGGGGGGATCAAGCTGGAGAACGCCCTCGACGGGATGGCGATCGAAGTGACCGGGAAGCGCTGCCTCGACGTCGGTGCCTCGACCGGTGGGTTCACGGACTGCCTGCTGCAAAGAGGGGCCGAGCACGTGACATCGCTGGACGTCGCCTACGGCCAGATCGACGACAAGGTCCGGCACGACCCCCGGGTCACCGTCATCGAGCGGCTGAACGCGCGGGACCTGCTCCCCGCGGACCTCGACTATCGGCCCGACATCGCGGTGATCGACGTCTCGTTCATCTCCCTGACGAAGGTACTCGAAGCCGTCCTCAACTGCATGGCCGACGACGGCGAGATCCTCGCCATGGTCAAGCCGCAGTTCGAACTAGGGCGCAAACGAGTCGGTAGGGGCGGTGTGGTGCGTTCCCAGGATGATCGCCGCGAAGCCGTCGAGGGGATCGCCGACTTCGCGCTCGAGCTGGGGATGACCCTGCTCGGCGTCGCGCCCACCGGGTTGCCCGGGCCGAAGGGCAATCTCGAGACTTTCGTCCGGCTGGGACGTTCCGGCGAAGGCGCCCACAGCGGGGCCGACCTCTGCGATGGTGTGGAGTTATGAGCCGCCCCGTCGCACTCCTTTACAGCCATGAGCACGCCGAGGGGATCGAGCGTGCCCGCGAGGTGGCGCGCGCCGCGGCCGAACGCCATGGCTGGGAGCTCCGGCCCGCGAACGACCCGGGCGACACCGCGCCCGAGCTCTGCGTCGTGCTCGGGGGCGACGGCACGATCCTCAGCGCCCTGCGTGACACCGCGGGCACCGGGACCCCCGTCTTCGGCATCAACTTCGGCAGGGTCGGCTTCCTGACCGGAGTCGAGGCCGACCAGATCGAACTCGGGCTGGACCGCGCCTTCGCCGGCGAGTACGAGGTGCTCGAGCTTCCGGGCCTCGAAGTCAAGATCAACGGGCAGAGGGCGATCGGGGTCAACGACGTCAGCTTCAGCCGGCGCCCCCGGGGCGGGGTGGCCGAGCTCAGCTACCGGATCGCCGGAGAAGAGGTGGGGCACGTCCGCTGCGACGGACTCGTCGCCTCGACCCCGACCGGTTCGACCGGCTACAACCTCGCCAACCACGGACCCATCCTGGCCTGGGGCGTCTCCGGCTACGTGGTCAGCTATGTGGCGCCCCACACGCTGACCGCACGCGCGCTCGTGGTGGCTCCCGACGACGTGCTCCACGTGGTCAACCACCGCAGCCGGGATGGCGTCGACTGCGCCGTCGACGGCGTCCAGGCGGGCGAGCTCAGGCCGGGGGCCGAAGCCGAGGTCCGTTACCGCAGCGGCCTCGCCCGCCTCGCCCAGCTTCCAGGATCGAACTTCTACCACCGAATCCGAGAGAAATTCGGCCATCTCGCCGTCTGAGTAACGGCCTCCAGCACACTTCGCTGGAACGACGGCATCCAGACCATTTCTCTCGCCTGCGGCTCGTTGTGCGACCTGGATGGTGTCCTGCTGTTACGGCCCACCGGGGAATATGTCCCTGAACAAATGCATCCAGGTCACTTCGCTCACCTTCGGCTCGCTGTGCGACCTGGATGGTGTCATCCTGTTACGGCCCACCGGGGAATACGTCCCTGAACAAATGCATCCAGGTCACTTCGCTCACCTTCGGCTCGCTGTGCGACCTGGATGGTGTCATCCTGTTACGGCCCACCGGGGAATATGTCCACCGCCTTCGGCGCTGGAGGGATTGACCGGTGGGCTTGGTTGACGGGGCCTCCCGAGGTAACTAGCTTTTTGCCCCTATAGGGGGTACAAAGTGCGCTACCTCCGAGGAATCCGGGGCTGAACGAGGTGGAGTCCGGGGCAGACCTCCGGGCTGGGTGGTAAACAGGGTGCCTGATGCTGCGTGAACTCCGGATCGAGAATCTGCTCCTGATCGAGCGGGCCGAGCTGCAACTCGGGCCGGGCCTCAACGTGCTCACCGGCGAGACCGGCGCGGGCAAGACGGTGCTGGCGCATTCGCTCGACCTCCTGATGGGCGGCAAGGCGCGCAAAGGGATTCTGAGGCCGGGAACCGACGAGGCCTGGGTCGAGGGGGTGTTCGACCTGCCTTCGGGCTGGAAGCAAGAGCCGGAACTGGCGGAGATCCTGGATCGCCTGCCGGCCGACGCCGATGAGCTGGTCCTCGGCCGCCGCGTCTCGGCCTCCGGCCGGACTTCCGCCTTCGTCGGCGGGCGAGCCGCCTCCGCGGGGGACCTGCAGGTCCTCGCCGGCCGCCTGATCGCCTTCTACGGTCAGCACGAGCACCGCCG
>JBEBXB010000139.1:0-6061 GCA_040391885.1 Conexibacter woesei
ATTTCTCCACCGGCATGCTGCTCGGCGCCGGCTCCGCGGCGGTCTTCGCCCTGACGTTCATCTTCGCGATGCTCTACATCGCCGGCTAAGACACAGGAGCCAGCCAAATGACTCAGCAGAACCAGATCACCACCCCGACCGAAACTGTCCGGCTCCCGGCACCGTCGTGGGCGCCCGCCGTGTTCGCCTTCGGGGTCCTCGGCCTGGTCGCCGGGATCTTCGCCTCCGGCTTCATGTTCCCGGCCTGGTGCTACGCCGCCGTCGGCGCCGTGCTGGTGCTGTTCTCACTCCGCAGCATGGTCAACCGGGGACGGCAGTCCTTCTACAGGCTGCCGCGCGAGACCGAGGACGCCAGGGCCGAGCTCCCCGTCGAGAGCTTCTCCGCCCCGTCACGGGACTGAGCGCCAAGACTTCAGCAGTTCAAGAAGACCGGCCTCCAGGCCGGTCTTTTTCGTTCTCCGGCCGAACGTCCGACGAACGCCGGAGTCAGCCTCGCGGTCGAGCCCCCGAGGTCACGGGGGACCGCCGGAGGTCGCTCCGTCGGCGGTCCAGACGCGCATGATGTCCCGCATCGACAGCACGCCGACCAGATCTCCGTCGCGGTAGATCGCCAGGTGCCGGATCTCGCGGCGGGACATCTCCATCGCCGCCCGTTCCATGCTCCATTCCGGCGATGCGGTGATCACGCTCTCGCTCATGTGATCGCCGACCGTCTCCGCGTCGGGATCGAGCCCGGTACCGATCGCCCGCAGGATGTCCCGCTCCGTGAGGATCCGGGGAACCGCCCACTCCTCGTCTTCGACGATCGCGGCACCGATCCCCTTCTTGGTCATCTCCTCCGCTGCTCGGCGCAGGGTGAGCCCCGGACCGATCCTGAGTACCACTTCCGACATGCCCACGCTTACCCGCATCCAACGTCCTTTCCGCGACCCCCTGAGAGCGGTGGATCGCCGGGCTCGACTTTGTGCTGATTGTGTCCAGCCTACTCAGTTCGACGGCTACGCGCAACCGCCCGGCTTCACGCGAAACACCGTCGAGGCACCGCTTCCGCCAGGACATATAGAATGGCCGCGCCGGACCCCTTATACCCATGCTGAAGATCAAGTCTCTCCACAAGCTGCCCGTCCTTCTTGCCTCGATCGGCCTTCTCGGCATCCTCGCCGCGGGCTGTGGCACCAATACTTCGGCCCCGATTCACGGGGACTTCCAGGACCGCGGGCGCCAGCTCTTCAACGCCAAGTGCGGAACCTGCCACGTCCTGATCCAGGCTGCCTCCACCGGCACCCAGGGCCCTGATCTCGACGCCGCCTTCGCCACCGCCCGTGAGGTCGGCATGGACGAGGACACCATCAAGGGCATCACCCGCGCCCAGGTGATCCGCCCCCAGCCGTCGAACCCGAACTTCCCCGGCATCTCGATGCCCGCCAACATCGTCACCGGCAATGACCTCGAGGACGTCGCCGCCTACGTCGCGAGGTACGCCGGCGTCCCCGGCGTCCGGCCGCCCCGTGCCCCCGGCCGTGGCCCCGGCGCCCAGGTCTTCGCCAACAACGGCTGCGGCAGCTGCCACATCCTCGCCGAGTCGCAGGCGACCGGCACGCTCGGCCCGAACCTGGACGAGGTCATCCCCGCCATGAGTCGGGCGGAGATCGAAGAGGCGATCCTGGATCCCGGAGCCTCGAAGCCGAAGGGCTACGAGGACGTCGACATGCCCGCCACTTTCGGCTCGATACCGAAGGACCAGCTCAACCAGCTGATCGAGTTCCTGATGTCATCGGCTGGGTCCGATGGCCAAAGCAGCTGAGTCCATCCGCTCCCGGATTACCGGGTTCCGCATATCGCCCGAACGATATGCGCTGATCACGCTCGTCGCGCTGATCACCCTGACCGCGATCGTGCTCACCGGCGCGGCGGTCCGACTCACCGCATCCGGCCTGGGCTGCCCTGACTGGCCCAAGTGCTACGACCAGTACATCGCCCCGGCCAAGATCAACGCCTGGATCGAGTACGGCAACCGGCTGATCACCGGCGTGGTCGGGATCGCGGTGATCGCCGCGTCGCTGCTGGCCTTCTTCAGGAGGCCGTATCGCTGGCACCTCTCGGTGATCGGCGTCCTGCTGCCGCTCGGGGTGATCGGTCAGGCGATCCTCGGCGCATTCGTCGTCTATTACCACCTCCCCCCCGAGCTGGTGATCTTCCACTTCATCCTCTCGATGATCCTGCTCGATGCCGCCTATGCGCTCTGGTGGTGCTCCCGGTACGAGCCGGGCGAGCGACGCTTCTCGAAGGACTGGCTCGGCGTCTGGGCGGTCCGGGCCCTGATCCCATTCGGACAGCTGACCGTCCTTCTCGGCACGATCAGTACCGCTTCGGGGCCCCATCCGGGCGATCACGAGAGCGAGATGGTCCGCCGTTTCACCTTCAAGGGCGCCGAGACCCTCGAATGGATCGTCCAACGCCACGCCGCCTCGGCGGTCCTGTTCACCCTGGCGATCATCACCGTGATCTTCATCCTGCGCCGTCAGGGAGGCGACAGGAGAGCCCAGAGGCCACTTTTCTACTGCTTGGGACTCATCCTCACCCAGATCGCCGTGGGCGTCATACAGTGGCAGCTACACCTGCCGGCCGCCCTGGTCTGGGTCCATGTGGCACTGGCCACCCTGCTCTGGCTGGGGATCCTCTGGTCGGTGGCGACCGCGGGTCAGATCGAACCGTCCGCCCGGCGCGGGATCAAGTGGCTCTGACCGCCCGGCCGTCCCCTGACTGAGCACCTCCCCGCCTGAGCGCGGCCCGGGACACCACACCGCGGCTATCCTGGATGGCAAGGCGCATGAAGACAGTCCATCCAGTCACCGATCAGCTCGAGCCCGATCCCCTCGATCCGGGCCAGATCGTCTCCGGCGACCCGGTGACCTCCAGCCTGACCCTGGCGGAGAACGACGGCTCCACCCAGGAGGTCGGCTTCTGGCGCTGCGAGCCCGGCGTCTTCCGTGACGTCGAGGCCACGGAGACCTTCCTGGTGATCACCGGCCGGGCCGTGATCGAGTTCGACACCGGCGAGACGATCACCGTCGGCCCCGGGGACATCCACCGCTTCCACGGTGGCGAGAAGACGCTCTGGAAGGTCGAGGAAACCCTGCTCAAGACCTACTGGGCGCGCGTCTGACCGTCAGCGGCGCTTCTTCAGCCGCAACACCACTTTCCGCTTTCGCTCCAGCTTCGACCCATCCGCGTTGAGCCTCACCCGGATCCCGACCCTGGTCCGTCCTCGGCGGCGCAGCTGACGCTTCGCCCGCGGCTTCAGACGCACCTTCAGCCTGACGACGCCCGACTTCCTCACGGTCTTCGCCTGGGGCCGCACCCGCTTCGACCCCAGGAGCCGCAGCTTGCCTGGAACGGAGACCCGGGCCGGCACCACCGCGATCCCCTTGCGGAGGTTCAGCTTCGCCTTTCCCAAGGTCAGCCTGGGCTTCACACCCGGGGGGTTCGGTCGGTCCGGTGGATCGGGCGGACCTGGTGGGTCCGGCGGGTCGGAGGTGTCCACGGTGAAGGCCCATTCGGCCGGCGTCGCATCGTAATTACCCTTCGAGTTCACGGCACGCGCCCTGAACTGATGCTCCCCGTCCCCCAGCCCGTCGATGTCTTCGGTCCCGGAGCAAGGGCTGAAGTCGGACCCGTCGAGTGAGCATTCGAGGCTCGAGCCCTCCTCGGTCGAGCGGATCTCGAAAGCAACCGAGGTCTGCTTCGAAACCGCGGGAGGACCGCTGGTGATCTCTGTCCCCGGGATCGTGTAGTCGATCCTCACCGCAGGCGCGGAATCTGCCGCGGCCATGGCAAACGTTCCGCCCTCGGGGACCAGCGAAGCGCCTCCTCCTCCGCCGCCGCCGCCGCTGAAGTAGGCGTTCGGCCCGGTGTCGTACCACCAGATGCCGCCGCCTCCTCCGCCGCCACCGAAGAGGCCTCCTCCGCCGCCGCCGCCCATGCCGGTTCCCGTCGGCACCGGCGAACTGCCTCCGGATCCTCCGTACGGCCCCTGACCGCCCTGACCGGGTGAACCGTCGGACCCGGCCCACTCGAAATACATGAATCCTCGACCGCCGGGTGTGCCGGCCGCGTCCGCCGTGGCGCCGCCGCCCCCGAACCCGCCCGACCCGATCGTGTTGGTCGGAGTCGCGTTCGCTCCTCGCCCACCCGCCGTCGCGGCGTCCTGGCCGGCGGCGCCTCCGACCGCGCCGTATCGAATCCCCTCTGCAGAGTTGAGGCTGGGACCGCCGGCCCCGCCGCCGCCCCCGGCGATCAGCAGGCGAGTCGCTTCGCTCCCGGGCAGGCCGTAGGTCATCGACCTCACGTCGGAGGCACCGCCCCCGCCGCCTCCGTGGTCGGAACCCTCGTTGGTGCCACCAGCGCCCCCGCCGTTCCAACCGCCCACCCCACCGGATCCGTTACCGCCCACGGCAACGAAGAGCTGGCTCAAGTCGGCCACCGGGAGCCATCCCTCGACCCGAGCGGCAAGGCCTCCGGCGATGTCGGAACGAGTTTCGCCCCGGCCGCCGATCGCGTCCACGTGGACCGAGACGACGCCGAGCTCGAGGAAATGAATCCCGACGTTGCTTCCCTCTGGGTAGACCCGGTCCACGACCGTCGTCTCGTCGGCTGCTGTGGCGGCAAACGCGGACGAGCCGGTTTCCGTCCGGGCAGCAAGCGCGGCGAGCACCAGCATCGAGGCTGTGATCGCGACGGCCGCGATCCTGGTCGCGACACGGCGTGCTTCCAGCGCGGGGATCATCCGCACATTCTCCTGCGCGGTCCGCCTTGGCGCATCACCCGAACCGGGTGATTGTCAAGGAAAAGGTCTCCGAGCCGGAGGGTTCAGGAGCCGCCGGGAGTCGAACCGTCACCCTCGTTGGCTCGGTCGTCGCCGTCCTCAGACTCGTCGTCGTCCGGGGAACCGAGCATGTAAACGATCCCCCGAACAGCGACCACCGCCACCGCGATCAGCAGGACTATGCCCCAGATGACGGCGGCCGCGGGTGAGATCAGCTTCGCGACCAGGACGACCGTCACCGCCGCGATCAGGATCGCGACCAGCCACCGGAAGGTCACGTTCTCGTCCTGCAGCGGATTCCCCGCGAGCAGACTTCCCACCCCCGAGCGGGGGCGGGGCTTCTCGTCGGGGCGGCCGCTCACGATGGAGGTGTCGCTCAGATGATGTAGATCGCGAGGAACACGATGATCCACATGATGTCGACGAAGTGCCAGTAGATGCTAGGCACCTCTACACCGAGGTGGTCCTTCTGTTCCGGGCCGAAGTGCCCGCGGTACGCGCGGATCGTCGCGAATGTGATCAGCAGCAACCCGATGAAGACGTGGGCGCCGTGGAGACCGGTGAGGCTGAAGAAGATCGAGCCGAAGGCACCATCACGCGGGGTGAATCCGATGTGTGCGTACTCGTTGATCTGGATGAAAAGGAAGGTCGCACCGAGCAGCCAGGTCAGGGTCAAGCCGAGCTTCAAGCCACGGTGGTTGCCACGCTTGATGGCCTCCAGCGCGTAATGGATCGTGAAGCTGGAGGAAATCAGGACGGCCGTGTTGATGCCGGCGATCAGGACCGGGAGATGAACTCCCTCCGGCGGCCAAGAGACCGGCTCCGCGACCACCCGGATGAAGAAGTAGGCGGCGAAGAAGGCACCGAACAGCATGATCTCGGAAAGGATGAAAAGCAGGATTCCGAGGACCGTCGGGTCGATCCGTGAGCTCTGGTGGGCCTCTGGCGGCCCATGGTGGTGGTCATCGACGTGACCGTGGCTGGCAGCGATGCTTGCGCTTTCCATCTCTATGCCTCGTTGCTTTCGGCGTTGGAGCTCTCTTCAGATCCGGTGTCGCCCTGTGCCACAGCGGCGGCGACAGCCTGCGGCAGGCGTCCGGTCTCGTGATGCGTGACCTGCTTGTCGGTGATCTCCCGGACCCGGCCGACGAGGTCGTCCTGGAGCCACTGCGACTCCTCCGCCCCGAGGGTGGAGATCAGGATGTCGTCGACGCGGTAATGCTCGATCGCGTTCTT
>JBEBXB010000140.1:0-6061 GCA_040391885.1 Conexibacter woesei
ACCTGCAGATGCAGGGCAAGTCCCGCGACGAGATCATCGACGAGTCACTCGAGGATGCCGAGCGCGAGATCAGGCGTGAGTCGGTGCTGGTAGCGATCGCCGAAGCCGAGGGCATCGAGATCTCCGACGAGGAGCTCGAGACCGAGCTGGAGCACATGGCGTCCCACGAACGGACGACCGCCGCCAAGCTGCTGGAGCGTCTGAAGCGGGACGGCCGTCACGAGATGGTCGCCGCCGACATCCGGGTCCGCAAGGCGATCGACGCGGTAGCGGACGCGGCCAAGACGACCGCGATGCCGGTCAAGGATGCCGCCCAGAAGATCTGGGGCATCGAGCCGGACGACGCCGACGATGCCTCCGACGACGAGCCCGAAACGGCCGAAGGATAAACTCGCCCTCATGAGTCCACTTGTCCCCATGGTCGTCGAACAGACCTCACGCGGTGAGCGTTCGTTCGACATCTATTCCCGGCTCCTAAACGAGCGCATCATCTTCCTCGGCACCGGCGTGAACGAGGACATCGCCAACCTGGTGGTGGCCCAGCTGCTGCACCTGGACGCCGAGGATCCCGAGAAGGACATCAGCCTCTACATCAACTCGCCGGGCGGATCGGTCTATGCCGGTCTCGCCATCTACGACACGATGCAGTTCATCAAGCCCGATGTCCAGACGATCTGCGTCGGCATCGCGATGAGCATGGGCGCGTTGCTGCTCGCTGGCGGAGCCGAAGGCAAGCGGATGTCCCTGCCGAACTCGAAGATCCTGATCCATCAGGTCTCCTCCGGCTTCCAGGGCCAGGCCACCGACATCGAGATCCACGCCAACGAGATCCTCGACACCCGCGGTCGCCTCGACAAGATCCTCGCCAAGCACACCGGCCAGGACCTCGAGAAGATCACGCACGACACCGAGCGCGACTACTTCATGGCCGCCGATGTCGCCAAGGATTACGGGATCATCGACCGGGTCATCGAGCACCGCTAGACCACGGGCGAAGCCATGAGGGCACCCCGTCTGATTTCCGGAGCCGTCACCTTCTTGGTGGCGGCTCTGTTTCTTGCAGGAGGGGATGCGATCGCCGCTCCCGCTGCGACCGACCGTGCCGCGGACCGTACGTCGGCGGCCGGACCCCCGACCTTTGAAGTCGGAGTTCGAATCAGCCCGCAGCCGCCTCGGGTCGAGGTGCTGAAGAGCAGCGTGGTGCCTCGCGAGTCGGTGCCGAGCTCGGTCCGTCCACTCCTGATCTACCTGCGACTCTCGGTGAGCCGTCGGACCCGGATCTCGGTATCGATTCTGAAGACGGGGACCGACCGGGTGGTGAGACGCCTGGACCAGGAGGTCTCGGCGAAGACGAGGTGGTACCGGCTGCGGTGGGACGGGCGCACGGAAAGCGGCAGGCTGGCGGCGCCCGGCCGCTATGCGGTCGGGGTCAACGCGCCCAAGAAGTCCGTTCAACGGGCCGCCCGGTTCCGCCTCCACGGTCATGTCCATCCGATCGCCGGTCCGCACGGAACCCGTGGGGCGGTCGGGCAGTTCGGGGCCGGGCGCAACGGCGGCCGAACCCACGAAGGTTTCGACGCGACCGCCCGTTGCGGCACCCCGCTGGTCGCGGTCAGGCCGGGCCGGATCCTCAAGGTGGCGAACGACCCTCGGTTGAAGGGCTACTACGCGGTCCTGAAAGGCGAGGGGGAACGCCGGACTTACCTCTACGCGCATCTGCGTCGCCCCGCCACCGTGCGAAAGGGGCAGCGGGTCCGGGCCGGCCGCCGGCTCGGCGCGGTCGGCCAGACGGGCAACGCCGCCGGCACGCCCTGCCACCTGCATTTCGAAGTCCGGACCCGCGGTCGGCTGCTCGACCCCTGGCCGATCCTCAACTCTTGGGAGTGGTGATCAGTTGACCCGTTTCGTCGACCTTTCGGCCCCGATCGAGCCCGGACCGGAGGGTGCCCCCGACGCCGTCCGGGTCGACATCGAGTATTCGCCCCACGCCGAAGGCGCGCGCCAGATCGAAGCGATGTTCGGGGTCGGGCCGGAGCTGCTCCGCGACGGTGAGGGCTGGGCCGTGGACACCTTCACGCTGCTCGGGACCCACAGCTCCACCCATGTCGACGCGCCCTACCACTACAACTCGACCATCGGCGGCGAGCCCGCCCGCACCATCGATCAGCTGCCGCTGGACTGGTTCTTCCGGCCCGGTTTCGTCCTCGACTTCCACGAGCGTGAGGACGGCGACGCGATCACCGCCGAGGACGTCGAGGGGGAGCTGGACCGGATCGGATACGAGATCAGCGAACGGGACATCGCCCTCGTCCGAACCGGATGCGACCGCTATCTGGGGCTGCTCGAATACATGGCCCACGGTCCCGGGGTCACGGCCGAGGCCACGCGATGGCTATACGACCGCGGGGTCCGGGTCATGGGGATCGACGCCTGGGGATGGGACCGGCCGCTCTGGATCCAGGCCGGCGAGGCGCAGGAGACGGGCGAGCCCGGGATCTTCTGGGAGGCGCATCAGATGGACCTCGACTACTCCCAGATCGAGCGCCTCGCGAATCTCGACCAGCTGCCGCCCCACGGATTCACCGTCGCCTGCTTCCCCCTGAACGTCGTCGGCGGCAGCGCCGGCCCCGCAAGGGTCGTCGCCATCCTCGACGACTGAACGTCGTCACAAGCCTCGCCGACCGGACGTCGCCGCCGGATCGAATATGCCTTTTTAGGCGCAATGCGCGCCAAATGGCAGGTTCGGCGCTAGCGCCGGGTGCGGAACTTCGCCTCGAATCGGCGGAAGCGGCCGGCCTGCTCGGCAAGGGCGGCTCGCTTCTCGACCGGTTTGAGGAAGGCACAGCGGAGCCCGTTGCGGGCGAACCGCTTCAGGGCCCGGTAGCCGAACCCGTGCTGACGCGCGGCCTGCGCGTACTGCGAGGTCAGGTCGGTGCGGGACACGCCTTCGTCGTCGGTCGAGAGGGTCACCTTGACCCCCGCCCGTGCGTAGTCCCGAATCGGATGGGCGCGGCCCTTCAGGCCGAGGATCTGGCGGTTCGACGTCAGGTTGATCTCCAGGCAGACACCGCGCCGCTTGATGTCCCGCAGCAGCCCCCGCGGGTTCCGCTCCCACCTGAGGTCGGCGCCGTGGCCGATTCGGTGCGCGCCGGCGACGTTGACCGCGGCACGGATGTGAAACCGGAGGTGCTCGGGCGGAGCCAGCCCCGGCACCAGCTCGCCGGCGTGGAGCGTGACCTTCCCACCCGGGTAGACGCTCCTCAGGTAACGGATCATCCGCATGTGGAGGCGGTAGTCACGCAGGGACAGGGCGCCATCCTCGGGCTGGACCATGTTCATCCCGGCCCAACGCGGATCGGCCCTCATCAGTTCGAAGCCGAACAGCAGCTGGGCGAAGACGACGGCGGGCGGCTGGTTGCGGAGGACCTGGACGTCGAAGTTGACGGTCACGTCACACCCGGTCCTCGGCCTGTCGGTCGCGCACCCGAGCCGGGCCCACTGGCCGGCGATCGCGTCGGCTGCCGTCTGGCCGGCGGCGGGAATCGCGTCGAGCAGGCCCGCATCGAGCATCGCCTGGCGCATCGCCGCGAAGTCCGGGCTGTATCCGATCTGGTTGGCGACCGCCAGGGTCGCACCGAACTGCGGGGTGATCAGAGGCTCGACGTACTGGACGTTCTGGTTCGCCGCCCGCTGGGCGACCTCGGCGACCCCGTCGCCTTGGCGCCCGCCGAACGCGGCCCCGAAGAGGTCGAAGGTCGCGAAGAAGTGATCGTGGCCGGACTGCTCGGAGGGGGTGAACCCACGCATCGACCAGGCGGCGATGATGCGGTCGTAGAGCCGGCCGTCGGTCAGCGCTTGGGCCAGCGGGACCTGCCCGGCCACGCACGGCGGATAGCCGGCGATCATGGTCACGGTGTCCACGCACTTGCCGTCCTCGGCACCCCAGCGGACCAGGGATTCGGCGTAGACGGCACCCGAGAGATGAGTGTGGAGATCGGTCCCCTTCGGCATGTTCCGTAGGAACTGGCGCAGCTTCGCCGGATCTGTCTTGACGGCTTTGAGCCGCTTGGCGGCGCCCTTCACGTTGGCGCCGGTCGTCGCCGGAAGCAGGGTGGTGAGGCCCGCCAGCGCGGCGAACAGGACGAGACAGGCCAGGGTCGGACGGCGCATGCTCAGAGGTTAGCCCCGCCCGGAAGACGGAGCTCCGCACCCGGATCGGCGCGACCGAGCTCCTCGAGGAGCCCGAGCGGATCGATCGCCTGGTCGGAGTGGTGGACCCCCGGCTCCACGCGGGCCTCGATCACCTCCGCGGCGAACAGCCCGGTGAGGATCCCGGTCAGCCGGGACTGATCCCGGCTGATGAGCGACGCTTCGATCGTCCCACCATCGGCCAGGGTGGCCTGGACGAGCACGCCGCATTCGTCGCTTCCCACCCAGCCTCGGCTCAGGAGCCGGAGGAGGCCGGCGCGGGAGCGGGGCCTCCTGGTGAGCTCGCCACCGCCGGCGAGCGCGGCGAGGCGCATCGACCGGGCCGCGGACGCCGGCAGCGTCGCCAGCCAGCTGCTCACGGTCGGGATCCCGAGCGTGCGGGCGAGGCTGCGTTGCTCCGGGAAGTCGAACCGCACCCCGTATGCCGGCTTCCGATCCCCGGGGAGCTCGGCCCGTCGGTGCTCGCGCTGTGCCTTCACCCGGCGCGGCCGGCCCGCTTCGACGATCTCGAACTCTGAGTCGAAATGGGCGAGGGTCCACTCGATCGCCGCCGGCCCGTGAGAGTCGCCCGCGCCGAGGAGAACGAAGAGATCGAGCGACTCGACCGGGGATTCCGCGGATTCCGTCACCAGCTTCGCCAGCACGTTGGTCAGCCCGGGCGCGAGTCCGACGTCGATCAGCCCGCGGGCCCCGTTTCGCTTCGCGGTCATGTGGAGGCCCTCCGCCATTCCGAGGATGCGGCCGTCGGCCGAGATGTCGAGGTAGTCGATGCCGTTGCCGAGGCAGTCGGAGGCGAACGACGGGTCGAGCGAGTCGAGGCACATGATCACCGTCGAAGCGCCGTCCGGGGCGGTTCCCTCGGCGACGTCGAGCTCGATTCCCCGGCAGCCGTCGCCGATGGCGAGAGCCGTCTCACGGGCCTTCCGCGGATTGCGCCCGGCGAGCACCACCTTTCCAGGGAAGCGCGGGGCCATGTGGCGGGCCACCTCTCTGCCGACGTGCCCGTAACCGCCGACGAGGACGACCGCCTCTTCGAGCGTGGTGTCCTCAGTCGCCAATTTCCGGGGCTTTTCGCTTGGGCATTCGCAGGAGGATAACCGCAGGAAGCCGTGCATCGAAGAGGATTGGGTTGACAGCGCCCGAACCAACCGGGTGACTGCGAGTGGCCAGTCAGCACCCCAAGGAGGAGTTACATGAGTACTGCAACCGGTTCAACCGGGCATCTTGACATCGGCGGCGTCTTCGAGGCGACGACCGATCTGTGGAAGAAGACGTTTGGAACCGTATGGATCGTGGCCTTGATCTTGATGATCCCGGCGGAAATCCTCATCAGCCTGCTCGGGGATAAGGGGATTCTCGGCGTCGTCGCCTATCTCGTCCACACCTTCGCCGCCCTGTGGCTCGCGGGGACCGTGGTCAGGATCGTCCAGGACGCGGAAGCCGACGGTCGGGTCGACGCCTCGATCGGCGAGCTTTTCGGCTCGGTCGCACCGAAGCTGATCTCCCTGTTCCTGCTCTCGATCGTGCTTTCCATACTGATCGGCATCGGGTTCATCCTGATCGTGATCCCCGGCGTGATCCTCACCTTGATGTGGATGGTGTCGGTACCGGCCATGGTGGTCGAGGACAGGGGCGTATTCGAGTCGATGACCCGAAGCGCGGATCTCACCAAGGACAACCGGATGCGCATCCTCGGTGTGGGAATCCTCCTGTTCGCCGCCGTCCTGGTCGTCGCCCTCGTGGCGGTCCTGCTCGCCGCGATCACGCCGATCCTCGGCATCATCGCCGGCATCGCGCTCGCGGTGATCGTCTACCCGTGGCTCTCGATCGTGGTCGCCGTCCTCTACTTCCG